>JASIGD010000181.1 GCA_030045295.1 Streptosporangiaceae bacterium | reverse complement strand
GGGCTCCCCATGGGGTCCTCATGGAGTCCTCATGGGCTCATCCGGGCCCGGGCCGTCCTCCGAGTCTGCGCTGGTAATGACGTTTGCAGCGGTCCAGGGGTTCTAGCTCCAGATCGTGACGTAGACTGGTGGCCTGAACCGTGAGGGCGGGACCCCGCCGGCTGGCGAGCGCATCAGATGCATGGCTTCGGGGGTGCCCAGGTAGCGGCGGAAGGAGCTGGCCGCCGCGCTCTGATGCTGCCGTTCGAGCATGGTGACGTGCCAGCACGCGTCCACCCGGCATCCGGGCAGCTCGACGCGCGAAAGCTCGCCGCGACGCAGCTGATGGGCGACCAGGTGCTCGACCGCGGGCGCGACCCCCGTTCCGTCGGCCGCAGCCGCCCACGCGGCGGTCTGGTTGGGGAAGACCCTGATCTGGTCCTCGGGAATGCCCAGCCCGGTAAGCATCTGGCCGGTTTCGCCGTCCGGGTCGGTACCGGAAGGGTCGACGTACCAGAGCCACTGCCGAGGGTTGCCACGCAGCCGGGGCTGGCCCGCGGTCACTACCACGAGCTGGTACTTGAAGATAGGTTCGGTCACCAGGGCCAGGGCCGGATCATCCAGCGGGGCAGACGAGATCGCGACGTCCGCGAGACGGTTGGCGACCAGGACGTTCATCTCCTTGGTGACCGCGACGCCAGCCGATACCTCGACCGGGCTGGCGAAGCGCTTCGTGAACGCCTCCGTGAGCGGGCTTATGACGAACTCGGCGATGGCGGACGTGGACACCACTCGCAGCTGTTCGGGGGCGCCCTGCGCGGCGCGGACGGCAGCGTGCGCCTCGGCACCGAGCACCACGATCTGCGAGGCGGTGGCGAGCAGCCTGGATCCTCCCGGGGTCAGCGTCATGCCGACCGGCCCGCGGGTGACCAGCTGATCGCCCAGGTGCAGCCGCAGGGCCGACAGGGCCTGGGAAACGGCCGATTCGCTGACGCCGAGTGCGTTGGCGGCGGCGGTCACCGAGCCAAGCCGGGCCACAAGGACGAAGGCGTTCAGCTGGGTAAGCGTCATTGCACTGACAAGTATCGCGCACAAATCGTCATGCGATGATCACCTTAGCCATGCGTCCGAGTCACGTGATGATCACCTTGGCCTCGCTCACGGGTCCGCGACGACGCGTGTCCAGCTTTCGGCGGCCCTGCCGGACCCCGCTCGCGCTCACCAGACCCGGGACCGTTCTGGCCCGAATGCTTTCCCGGCTGCCCCGGCCGGCCACGGACGCTAGCTGCTGACGGGTGCCTATCACAGCGTCGCGCGGATGGCTGCGGTCGCCACGTCGCGCAGCCGGGCGCGCAGCGCCGCGCCGTCGGCGCGGTCGGTCCGCGCCTCGACGATCCTCAGTCCTGTGCCCGGCAGTGCCTTGCCCAGGTCTTCCGGCTGGTCAAGCCGCTGGTAGGGCAGGCCGAAAGCGGCGGCCAGGTGGTGCAGATCCGCGGCGTGGGGGGTACCGAAAAGTCGCTCGAACGAGTCGGCGAAGGCGGCCTGCTCCAAGGTGGAGAAGATGCCTCCGCCGTCGTTATTGACCACGATCAAGCACAAGTCGGGCCGCGGCTCGCTCGGCCCGAGCGCCAGTCCGGGTACGTCGTGCAGGAACGCCAGGTCGCCGATCAGGGCAAACGCTGGGCCGCCGTAGGCTAGCGCGGCGCCGATCGCCGCGGACACGGTGCCGTCGATGCCGCTGGCTCCCCGGCTGGCCAGGATCCGGATGTCGGCGCGCGCCGGACCGTGAAAATCGACATCCCGGACGGGCATGCTGGACCCGGTCCACAGCATCGCTTGTTCCGGCAAACCCGCGACCAGGTCCCTGGCCAGCCGGGGTTCGGTCAGGCTGTCGTCCTCATCGAGGACGGAGTCGACCGTGCGGCGCGCCGCGTCATCGGCCCGGCGCCAGCCGTCCAGCCACGCCGTCGCCCGGTCCGTCCCGCGGGCGTGAGCGCCGCCGAGCCGGATCCCGGCCGTGACGTCGGTAGCGGCCCGCTGGGGGTCCGCCCAGTGCCCGGGTCCCTGCCCGATGACCACGTACCGGCCCGCCGGCCCGGCCAGGAAGGCCATCTGCGCGCGGGAAAGACCCGGTCGGCCGGCCGACACGAGCACGTCAGGGCGATGCGCCGCCACGAATTCCGGCGTCGCGAGCAGGTACTGGTAGGCCGGTAGCGCGTTCGGCCCGCGCCTGGCGCCGGACGACGGCTCCGCAAGCACGGGCCACCCGGCCTGCTCCGCCAGCCGGACCAGCGCGGTCGCGTCGTAGTCGCCGTCCCCGCAGACCACCACCCCGCGTTCGGTCCAGGCCAGCTCCAGTTCGCCCGGTCCGGTCCCGCGCTGCTCGACGCTCGTCCACGGCCTCCCGCCCGGGCGCCCGTCCAGGGACTCGGGCCAGTCCTGCTCCGCGGTGCTGCCGGGGAGCTCGGGGGTAAGCGGCTCGCGGAAAGCGAGGTTGAGGTGCACCGGGCCGGCGAAGCCGCCCGCGCTCCCGGCCGCGTACGCCCAGGCCTGGCAGGCCAGCGAGCGCCAGTACGCGACCGCTCCCCGCCGCCGCTCGGGCAGGCCCGCCTCGCAGAACCAGCGCACGGCGCTGCCGTACAGCTTGACCTGATCGACCGTCTGGTTGGCGCCGGTGCTCCTGAGTTCGGGCGGCCGGTCGGCGGTGAGGACGAGCAGCGGGATGCCGGACTCATCGGCCTCGATCACCGCGGGGTGGAAGTTGGCCGCCGCCGTGCCCGAGGTGCACAGCACGGCCACCGGGCGCCGGCTCGCCTTGGCCAGGCCGAGCGCGGCGAAAGACGCGGAGCGCTCGTCGATCCTCACGTGCAGCCGCAGCCTGCCCTGCCGCGCGGCATCGAACCAGGCCATGGCCAGCGGGGTGCTGCGCGACCCGGGAGCCAGCACCGCGTCGTGCAGCCCGCACCGGATCAGCTCGTCGGTGAAGGCAGCGCCGAACGCGGCGGCGGGATTCACGTATGCTCCGGCGGCCGCGAGCCCGCTGCGGTGAGGTCCGGCAGGAACCTGGCCGCCGCCGCGGCCCGGTCCCGCCACGGCGCCGGGTCGGCCTCGAAGCGCACCAGCTGCCCGGCATCGACGGCGGGACGACGGACGGGCAGCTCTCCCTGGTCGGGCACGAGCGGTTCGGCCGTGACGTCTCCGGCCAGCAGCGCCATGGTGGCCAGGCCGCAGGCATAGGGCAGCTCGGGCAGCGCGGCGGCCAGAGCCACCCCGGCGGCGAGCCCGACTGAGGTGTCCACTGCGCTGGACACCACGACGGGCAGGCCCCAGGCTTCCGCCACATGCAGAGCCGCCCGAACGCCGCCGAGCGGCTGGACCTTCAGCACCACGATGTCGGCCGCGCCCGCGGCCCGGACCCGCAGCGGATCCTCGGCCCGGCGGATGGACTCGTCGGCGGCCACCGGGATATCGATATATCGACGCAATTCGGCCAGCTCCGCCAGGGTGGCGCACGGCTGCTCGGCGTACTCGAGCCCGAACGCCGCGAGCCGCCGCAGCATGCGTTCCGCCTGCCGGACATCCCAGCCGCCGTTGGCGTCGACCCTGATCTTGCCGGCCGGGCCGAGCGCTTCGCGGACCGCCTCGACCCGCTCGACGTCCTCGGCCTCGGCCTGTCCCCGCTCGGCCACCTTGACCTTCGCCGTCCGGCATCCCGACCCCGCGACGATCCGGATGGCCTGCTCCGGTCCCACCGCCGGGACGGTCACGTTCACCGGAATCCGGTCCCTGGCCGGCGCGGGCCACCCGTCCGTGGCAGCTTCCAGGGCGCTGGCCAGCCAGCGCGCGCACTCCCTCGGTCCGTACTCGGCGAACGGCGAGAACTCGCCCCACCCGGCCGGCCCTTCGATCAGCGCTCCCTCCCGCACCGTGACCCCCCGGAACCGAACCGGCATCGGAATGGCGAAGGCCCGCAGCTCCCCGATCATCCCGGCCCAATCCCCCGTCATCGCCCGCACTCCGATGATCGTGGACATTTACCTCCGGAATAACCGGGGTAAGTGTCCACGATAAGTGAGGGCCTCCGGCGCCGCGGGACACCAGAGGCAGATGAGCCTTGCGTGACAGGACAGCTGGGCGAGCCGCAGACGGGAAGGCAGCCGAGCGGACCTTGACCGCGGGCGGCGGTCCAGGAAGCAGCGCGACCTGCGAGCACTGCAGTCGGCCGGTGGAACGGGTTGCTCATCGCGATCTGGAGGGACGGGCGGGGGGTAAGCGGCCGGAGGGACGGGCGGGGGGTAAGCGGCCGGAGGGACGGGCGGGTCATGGGCGCCTGGGGAACCTGGCGAAGTCGGGCTGGCGCTTCTCCCGGTAGGCGTCGCGGCCCTCCTGGGCCTCCTCGCTCATGTAATAGAGCATGGTGGCGTCCCCGGCGAACTGCTGCATGCCGGCCGCGCCGTCGGTGACCGCGTTCAGCGCGCCCTTCAGCATGCGCAGCGCCAGCGGCGATTTGGCCAGCAGCTCACGCGCCCAGCTGACCGTCTCCTCCTCCAGCGACGCGAGCGGGACCACGGCGTTGACCAGGCCCATTTCCAGCGCCTGGTGCGCGTCGTACTGGCGGCACAGGTACCAGATCTCGCGCGCCTTCTTCAGGCCGACCGTGGCCGCGAGCAGCCAGGATCCGTAGCCTCCGTCGAAGGACCCGACCTTGGGTCCGGTCTGGCCGAAGACCGCGTTGTC
>JASIGD010000180.1 GCA_030045295.1 Streptosporangiaceae bacterium | reverse complement strand
CGGCCTGGGCGCTCACGCCGCCCGAGGCCCCCAGCCGGCCGGCGACCCCTCCCCGCTCATCGAGATGGTCCAGGTCCGGGACATCCGCCAGGCGCTGGCCGCGGTGCTGGGGCACGAGCCCTGAGGATCGCGCGTGCCAGGATGGTCATCGTCATGACAACGCCCTACGCCGATCCGGTGCTGACCTGGTTTGCCCGCCACGCGCGGGACCTGCCCTGGCGCTCTCCCGGTACGACGCCCTGGTCGGTGCTGGTCAGCGAGATCATGCTGCAGCAGACGCCGGTCGCCCGGGTGGTGCCCGCACACCAGAAATGGCTCGCCCGGTGGCCCACGCCGGCCGCGCTCGCGTCCGAGCCAGCTGGTGAGGCGATCAAGCAGTGGGGCACGCTCGGTTACCCGCGGCGCGCGCTGCGGCTGCACGAGACGGCCACGATCCTGACCGCACGGCACGGCGGGACCGTGCCGGCCGACGTCGACGCCCTGCTCGTGCTGCCGGGGATCGGCAGCTACACCGCCGCCGCCGTGGCCAGCTTCGCCTACGGCCAGCGGCACGCCGTGCTCGACACCAACGTCCGCCGCGTGCTGGCCAGGCTCGTGGCCGGCCAGCCGCCGCTCCGCGGCCGACGGCGCGGCCGCGGGCACCGGACGGCCGGCGATGAGCCTGGCTAGTACCCGGCGTACGTTGGTGTCCAGCACGGCGTGCCGCTGGCCGAAGGCGAAGCTCGCCACCGCGGCGGCGGTGTAACTGCCGATCCCCGGCAGCGCGCGCAGAGCGTCGACGTCGGCCGGCACGGCCCCGCCGTGCCTGCTGGTGAGGATCGTGGCGGTCTGGTGCAGCCAGAGCGCGCGCCGCGGGTAACCGAGCCTGCCCCACTGCTTGATCGCCTCGCCGGGCGGCTCGGAGGCGAGCGCAGCGGGCGTGGGCCACCGGGCGAGCCATTTCTGGTGGGCGGGCACCACCCGGGCCACCGGCGTCTGCTGCAGCATGATCTCGCTGACCAGCACCGACCAGGGTGTCGTGCCGGGAGTGCGCCAGGGCAGGTCCCGCGCGTGGTGCGTAAACCAGGCCAGCACCGGCTCGGCGTAGGGCGTTGTCATGACGATGACCATCCTGGCATGCGCGCGGCGCCTCAGGGCTCATGGCCCAGCACCGCCGCCAGCGCCTGGCGGATGTCCCGGACCTGGACCATCTCGATGAGCTGGGCGGGGTCGCCGCCGGGCTGCGGGCCAACGGCGGCGTGGGCGCCAAGACCGTCAAGGCCCTCCGAGGCCGCCGGGACGATCGCGCGGCGAAAGCCCATCCGCTCGGCTTCGGCCAGCCGGCGCGCGAGGCCGCCGACGCGGCGGACCTCGCCGGCCAGCCCGACCTCGCCGATCGCCACCACGCCGGGCGGCACGCTCAGGTTCGCCGTGGAGCTGGCCAGTGCGATGGCGACGGCCAGGTCCACCGACGGCTCGGTCAGGCGCATCCCGCCCACGGTCGCGGCGTACACGTCCTGCCTGCCGAGCTTGAGCCCGGCCCGGCGCTGCAGGACCGCGAGCACCATGCCTACCCGCGCGGCGTCAAGCCCGGATGTGGCCCGCCGGGGAACGTCGAGCACCGAGCTACCCACCAGGGCCTGCACCTCGGCGGGCAGCGGCCTGCGTCCCTCCAGCGTGACCGTGACGCAGGTACCGGGCACCGGCTCGCGGTGCTGGGAGAGGAACAGCCCGCTCGGGTCGGGCAGGCCGATGAGGCCGTACTCGCCGAGGTCGAAGCAGCCGACCTCGTCCGTCGGACCGTACCTGTTCTTCACCGCTCGCACCATGCGCAGCTGGGAGTGCCTGTCCCCGTCGAAGTGCAGCACCACGTCGACGAGGTGCTCAAGCGCCCGCGGCCCGGCGACGGAGCCGTCCTTGGTGACGTGCCCGACGAGGATGGTCGCTAGCGACCGTTCCTTCGCGATCGCGGTCAGGACGCCGGCGACGGCACGGACCTGGGTGACCCCGCCCGGGACGCCATCGACATCGGCGGCGGTGATCGTCTGGACCGAGTCGATGATCAGCAGGCCGGGCACGACCTGGTCGACGTGCCCGAGCACGGCGTCAAGATCGGTTTCGGCGGCCAGGAAGAGCCGTTCGCTGACCGCGCCGATCCGGTCCGCGCGCAATCGCACCTGGGCCGCGGACTCCTCGCCGGTGACGTAGAGCACCCGGCCGGTCTCGGCGACGAGCGCTCCCGCCTCGAGCAGCAGCGTCGACTTGCCCACGCCCGGCTCGCCGGACAGCAGCACGACCGCGCCGGGCACCAGCCCGCCGCCGAGCACCTGGTCGAGCTCGTCGAGCCCGGTGGGGCGCGCGCTGGCGTCTGTGGCGTCTACCTCGCCGATGGGGACCGCGGGGGTGCTGACCGGCGCGGGCGCGCGGTAAGCGGCCGCGCGCAAGCCCCCTCTGGCCAGCCGAGGCGTCCCGACTTCCTCGACCGTGCCCCAGGCCTGGCACTCACCGCACCGCCCGCTCCACTTGGCTGCCTGCCAGCCGCACTCCGTGCAGCGGTAGCCGGCCGTCCCCGCCGATGACTTGCCCATGGCCGCACGATAACGGCGGCTACCGACAATCTCAGTAAGCTGGAAACCGAACCTATGAGATCGGTGAACGCCTGCGGAAGGAGCGGAGCAGTGAGCGGCGCGGCCAGCACACCGGGTACGCCCGTCGCCCTGTCTACCTCGTCGGTTTATCCGGAACGTACGCCTGATGCGTTCGAACTGGCCGCGCGGCTCGGCTACGACGGTGTCGAGGTCATGGTCTATACGGACCCGGTGAGCCAGGATGCGGACGTGCTGACCAGGCTGCGCGACTATCACCAGGTTCCCGTCCTGGCCGTGCACGCGCCGAGCCTGCTGCTGACCCAGACCGTGTGGGGCCGCGAGCCCTGGGAGAAGCTGCGGCGCGCCAAGGACCTCGCCGAGCGGGTCGGCGCCCGGGTCGTCGTGGTGCACCCGCCGTTCCGCTGGCAGGCGGAGTACGCCCGCGGCTTCGAGAAGGGCCTGGCGGCGCTGGCCGAGGAGACCGACGTCATCTTCGCGGTGGAGAACATGTACCCGCTTCGGGTCGGCGGCAGCCTGGTGGTGCCGTACGCCCCGCACTGGGACCCGACGGTGCTCGACGTCCCGCACGTCACGCTGGACCTGTCGCACACCGCCGCCTCGGGCTCGGACGCCCTGGCCATGGCCGCCGCGCTTGACGGCCGCCTGGCGCACGTGCACCTGGCCGACGGCACCGGAGCGCCCGTCGGCCCGATCCCGGACGAGCACCTGGTGCCGGGCCGCGGCGGCCAGCCCTGCGCCGAACTGCTCACCCTGCTCTCCGCGACCGGGTACCGGGGCGTGGTCGTGGTCGAGGTCAAGACGAGCCGGGCGCCGACGCGGGCGGACAGGCAGGCGGACCTGGCCGAGTCGCTGGCGTTCGCCCGGCATTACCTGTCCCTCGCCGCGGGCCAGGCCACGCGCGGGTAACCTGCTTGCCATGGCGGGCAGTACTTCCGGCGGAACCCTCATCACCGTGGCGCCGACAGGCGCCGAAGCCGACAAGGCGGCGGCGCCCGCGCTTCCGGTGACCCTGAACGAACTCGTCCTCACGGCCAAGGAGTGCGAGGCCGCGGGCGCGGCCGTCATCCACGTGCACATCAGGGATGAGGCGGCGCAGCCGACGCTGGACCCCGGCAGGCTAGCCGATACCGTGGCCGCGCTGCGGGAGGGCACGGACCTGATCGTCCAGCTTTCCACCGGAGGCGCCGTGACCGACAGCTTCGCGGACAGGCTGGCCGTCCTCGACGCCGGCCCGGACGCCTGCTCGCTGACCTGCGGCACGGTCAACTTCGGCGATGAGGTTTTCGCGAACCCCTGGCCGTTCATCAAGGACCTGTACCAGCTGACGCAGGAGCGCCAGGTGGTGCCGGAGTTCGAGCTGTTCGATCTCGGGCAGGTCGCGGCGCTGCACCGGCTGCTCGGTGAATTCGGCCCGCCGGCCGGCGGGCACGTGCACTGCGACCTGGTGATGGGCGTGCCGGGCGGCATGCCGGGGGATGTGCCGACGCTGGCCGCCGCGGTCGCCGCGCTGCCGGCCGGCGCGTCGTGGTCGGCGACCGGGATCGGCCGGGCCACGCTGCCGGTGCTCTTCGGGGCGCTCGCGGCCGGCGGGCACCTGCGGGTCGGGATGGAGGACACGCTGTCGTTCGCGCGGGGCCGCCCCGTCGCGCGCAACGCCGAACTGGTGGAACGGGCCGCGGAACTGGCCAGGTTCGCGCAGCGGCCGCCGATGCGGCCTTCTGCCGCGCGCGCCTTCCTGGGCATCGGGGGCGGGAACGCCTGAGCGCTTGCTGGCCGTTTGCAATTGCAAGCACTCCGTGCCACAATGAAGGCATGCGCAACACGATCGGCGAGTACATCAAGGAGCAGCGCGAACAGGCCAGGATCTCCATGCGCCAGCTGGCGCAGGCGGCCGGCGTGTCCAACCCGTACCTGAGCCAGATCGAGCGGGGCCTGCGCAAGCCGAGCGCGGACATCCTGCAGCAGATCGCCAAGGGGTTGCGCATTTCCGCCGAAGCACTCTACGTGCAGGCCGGCATCCTGGATGACCGGCAGGCTGACTCCGGGGTCCGGTCGGCCCTGCTGGCTGACCCGGAGCTGTCCGAGCGCCAGAAGCAGGTGCTGATCGAGATCTACGAGTCGTTCCGCAGGGAGAACGCGGCCGCCGCAGAAGCGGCGACGCCGGCTACCCAGGACGCCCCGGCTACCCAGGACGCCCCAGCCACCCAGGACGCCCCAGCCACCCAGGACGCCCCAGCCACCCAGGACACCCGAGCCACCCAACCTGGACAGGCGCCAGCGGCAGGCGAGGCGGAAGCATCGGCCGCCGACGACGCGACCGCTTCCCGCGCAAGCCACGCGAGGACCACCCGCGCGGGCCGCGCGAGGGCCTCCCGCGCGGCCTGGGCGCAGGCAACCGACGCAGCGGACGACGACCCACAGCCCGATGGCTCATCCCTCCCGGACGACACCTCCAGCGCAGCGGATGATGTGTCCGGGCCAAACACCGCCTCCGATTAGGTAGCGTGATTCCTGTGTTCGGTGCATACACCCCCCTCAGGGATTTGTTCCTGATTCTCGGTCTGGTGGCCTTCGTCGTGGAGGCCTGGGCCTTCATTGACGCCATCCGCCGGCCGGCCCAGGCCTTCGTGGCCACCGGCAAGCAGACCAAGCGGCTGTGGCTGATCATCCTCGGCGTGGCCACCGTCGTCGGCCTGGCCGGCGCGGTCTACGGCCTGGGACCGACGTCGATCCTGCCCGTCGCGGCGTTCGTCGCGGCCGCCGTTTACCTGGCCGACGTCCGGCCCAAGGTGAAGGATTTCCGTAACAGCGGCGACCGGGCCTCCTCGGGTCCGTACGGCCCCTGGTAGGCCGGACCCACTCGGGGCCGGGCGGCCCCGGATACGAAGCCCAGGGCGCCGTTCAGATCAGCAGCAGTGTAACCGGGGCCGCGACCAGCAGGGCGGCGGCCAGGCAGATGGCGGCGATCGCGGCGGCAGGCAGCGGTCGCACGGGCTGCAGCAGGCGGGTGACCCGCGCGGCCACCTCGCCCTCGGCGGCCGCC
>JASIGD010000179.1 GCA_030045295.1 Streptosporangiaceae bacterium | reverse complement strand
ACGCGAGCTGGCGACGCCAGCTGAAGGTAGTGACGGGCGGCCGGGGACCGGGTAAGCAGGATCGGCGGATGCCCGATCGCGACCGGGCCCGGTTGCCGCTGGCCGGGTCACGCCGGGTCGCGGTGCTCGGCTGCACCAGCGGCGCCGGGCAGTCCACGACGGCGCTGCCGATCGGCCACGTCCTGGCGGCCGTCCGGGAGGTTCCCGTCGCCGCGCTCGACCTTAATCCAGGCGATACCTCACTCGCCGCGCGCATCGCGCCGACCACCTCAGTGACGGCGCTGCTGACCGGCCGCGAAACCGACGGCGAGGATCCGGCGGCGCAGCCTGGTGGCGGCTCCCGGGCGTGGCGCACTCGCCGCGAAACGCCGGCGCGACTCCACGTCATCGCCGCCGGGTCGCCGGGAAACAACGGCGCGCGCACCTTGGGTCCCGATGACTACCAGCGGCTGGCCCGCCGCCTGGCCGCGCGGTATCCGCTGACCATCATCGATCCGGCGCCCTCCGGGCTCACCCGCGTGCTCTCAGTGGCCGACCAGCTCGTGCTCGTGACCCCGGCGAGTCCGGGCGCAGCGACCTCGCTGGCCAATACCCAGCAGTGGCTGAGCGCGCACGGATACGGCGAGCTCGCCGCGCGCGCCGTGACGGTGCTCAACGGGGTGAGCCGGCGGACCAGCGCGGACGTGCTCCAGGCCGAATCCGTGGCCAGGGGGCGCTGCCGGGCCATCGTCCGGGTGCCATGGGATGACCTCCTGTCCGTGCAGCCCGACGCCCGCGCCGCGCTGAGCCCGCAGACCAAACGCGCCTACGCCGCGCTGGCCGGCGTGGTCGTCGCCGGCCTGGCCGCGTACCCCGGAACCGCGGGCCCCGCAAGTCGCGTTCGCGGAAGGAGTCCTGGTGAGCACTCGGACTAAGGGGCCCAGGAGATCCAAGGGCCGCACCCGGCTGGGCATCAGGTATATCGATGACCGCATCCTGCTCAGCGATACCCACGCCTGGGCGTACTACCGGATTCCTTCGGTCTCGTACGAGTTCACCACCCCGGAGGAGCGGGAAGCGCTCGCGACGAACATCACGGTCGCGCTGGCCGCGATCAGGATGGCCGACGCCGAGGTGCACCTTCGCATCGCGCACCGGTCCTACCCGGCGAACGCGTGGGCGACCGGGCTGGACGCGACATCGGACGGCGGCCCGGGCTGGCGGGATTACCTGGAGCAGGTATATCAGTACGTCTGGGCCAAGGATTTCTGGACCAAGGAGATCTATCTCGGCGTCCGGCTCGGCCAGCGTGGCATGCGCGCACAGCTGTCGGGCGGGCTGTTGCTGTCTCAGTTCGCCGGCGTCTACCAGCACAGTGAGCGGCGGCTGGGGCTCGGTGACGAGGCGATCGGCCCGGCGGAGATCACCAAGTGGACCGAGGCAGCGGAAAAGCTCGGCCGGGCGCTCAACGCGAGCGCGCTGGCCGCCCGGCACGCGACCTCCGAGGAGATTGCCTGGCTGTTCAGGCACACGCTGATGGGGACGGCAGACGAGTCCGTGCCGTCCGCGGCCAGGCGCAGGAGGTGGGGAGCAGGGGAAATCGACGCCCTCTTCGAGGGACAGATCCACAATGGGCGGACCCTGCTCTGCCTGGAGCACATGGCCCAGGAGTCTTACGCCGCCTTTGTCTCGTTTGCCCGGTTTCCCGATCTCATGTCCTATCCCGACGGCGAGCCATGGCTGCATTACGCCGACTCGCTGCCGTTCCCCGTCGAGATCAGCTCCCGGATGAAGCTCATCCCGCCCGCCAAGGCGAGCAAGGACGTCAGCCGCCGCCTCGCGCACGCCCGCGACATGGACGCGCATATCCGGGAGGCCGGCGCGGAGGCGCCGATCGCCCTGGCCGAGCAGATCGCCGCCGCCCGGATGCTCGAGCATGGCATCACCAAGGAGCGCCTGCCGTTCGTCTACGGCTGGCACCGCCTGATCGTGACCGCTCCGACCCGGGACCTGTGCGTGCGCCGGGTGGAAGCGGTCATCGAGCATTACCGTGACATCGGGATCGACGTGGTCAACTCGACCGGCGACCAGTTCTCGCTGTTGTGCGAGTCGCTGCCCGGTGAGCGGCTACGGCTGAATTCCTACGTGCAGCGCCAGCCGCTGTACACGATCGCCGGCGGGATGCCGACCGCGACCGTCGAGCTCGGCGACCGCGCCGACCCGGGGGTCGGCTGGATCGGGCCGTATGTCGGCGAGACCCTCGGCCGGGCGCGCTCCATCGTGCATTTTGATCCGTTGCTGGCGGCCGCCCGTAACCGGCCGACCGCCATCGCCATCACCGGCGAGCCCGGCGGCGGGAAGACCACGCTAGCCATGCTGCTCATCTACCAGCTGGCGCTGCGCGGCGCGACCGTCGCGGTGATCGACCCGAAGGGTGACGCCGAATCGCTGGTGGAGTACCTGAAGCGGCAGGGCCGCAAGGCGCGCGTCCTGCCGCTGGGCGCGGCCGCGCCCGGCCTGCTCGACCCGTTCTCCTTCGGCGCTGAGCTGGCCGAAAAGCGGACGATGGCCACCGAGACGCTCCGGCTGCTGCTGCCGAGGATGAGCGAGGAGCGCGAGAGCGCCATGATCCAGGCGGTCGGCGCGGTAGC
>JASIGD010000178.1 GCA_030045295.1 Streptosporangiaceae bacterium | reverse complement strand
ACCGTGACCTTGTCGGCGGAGGCCAGCATCGCGCCGGGCCTGGTGGAGAACACCCCGCCCGCCAGCCGGTTCGACGACACGTGCAGGGCGTAGGCCGCGACCAGGCGCCCGTCCGCCGCGTCGAGCACGCCTTCGGCGATCATCTGCTTGGCGCCGGCGTAGCCTTCCTCTCCCGGCTGGAACATGAAGATCACCGTGCCGGGCAGGTCGGCCCTCCGGGCCGACAGGAGCCGCGCCGCGCCGGCCAGCATCGCGGTGTGCATGTCATGGCCGCAGGCGTGCATCGCGCCGGGGATCGCCGAGGCGTACGACAGGCCGGTCTCCTCGGTGACGGGCAGCGCGTCCATGTCGCCGCGCAGCAGCACCACGGGACCCGAACCGGACGACCGCCCGCCGCGCAGCACCGCGGTCACTGAGCTGAGCCCCCGGCCGGTGCTGATCTCCAGCGGCAGCCCGTCGAGCGCGGCGAGCACCTTCTGCTGCGTCTTCGGCAGGTCCAGGCCGATCTCTGGCTCACGGTGAATCGCGTGCCGCAGCCCGGTGATCTCGCCCGCCATCCGCGCCGCCTCATCACGTACCTGCACCGGTTTCCTCCTCGGTCCGTCCCCGCTCCATGAGCACGGCCACCTTACCGTCTCATCCCGCCTGGCTGCGGCTCTGTTCCCGGCACGCGCTCCGCCTGGCTGCGGCTCTGTTCCCGGCTCGCGCTCCGCCTGGCTCCGGCTCTGCTCCCGGCTCGCGCTCCGCCTGGCTCCGGCTCCGGTTCGCGTCACTTCCCCGGCGCATGTGCGTAATCATCCAAGTTCTATGACAAATCATCTTGTCCGAAAAAAAGCAGAGTTGTACCGTAGTGAACATGGTTGTTCACACCGCCGGTACCGGGAATTCGCGCCGCGGGACCAGGCCGTCGCTGCTGGACGTAGCCGCGGAAGTGCTGGTCGCTGACCCGTCGGCGTCGCTGGCTGAGGTGGCCGACGCGGCCGGGATCGGCCGGACCACGCTGCACAAGTACTACGCCACCCGTGATGACCTGCTGCGCGCCGTCGCCCACCGCGCGATCGACCTGTGGGAACTGGCCGTGGGCGGAGTAGCCGACACCGACGATCCCGACGGCGGCCTCCGCGCTGTCACCACGGCGATGATCCCGATCGGGCCGCAGCTGGCCTTCTTGTGGCGCACCCCCGCCTTCGACCACGACAAGGACCTCGTCGAACGGTGGGCCGCGGCCGAAGAGCGCGGCCTGGCGGTACTCAGGCGGGCGCAAGGCCACGGCGTGCTCGCGGCCGGCGTCCCGGACTGGTGGCTGCTGCACACGTTCTACTCACTCATCTACGTCGCGGCCGAGTCGGTCCGCTCCGGCTACCTGGCTCCCCGTGACGCACCCGAGCTCGTGATCAGCACCTTTCTGAACGGAATCGGCGCCCGACCCGACCGTGAAGGACAAACGAAATGAGCGACTTCGGCGCGGCGATCAAATTCGCCTCCCAGCTCTACCGGCAACGGGCCGACATCGCCTACGCCGGCTACGTCAGGCGTGATCCGGTAGCGCTGCTCTCGCTGCGCCCCGGCCGCGTCAACCCGTACGCGATCTACGACCGGCTCCGTGCGAGCGGCACGCTGACCCCGACCCGGCTGGGCAACTGGGCGACCACCAGCCACCGCGTATGCGACTCGGTGCTGCGCGACCGGCGCTTCGGCGTCCGCCTCGACGACGACGCCGACACCCCGAGCAACCTGGACGAAGACATGTCTTTCCTCGGCATGAACCCACCGGATCACACCCGGCTGCGTCGGCTCGCGCTGCCCGCGTTCAGCCCGAAGGCGGTGGCGACCTATCAGGACAGGATCGAGCGGACAGTCGGCGACCTGCTGGACCAGGCGAGCGCGGCTGGTGAGTTCGACCTGGTGTCGGCCCTGGCCGCGCCGCTGCCGATCGCCGTCATCACCGACCTGCTCGGTATCCCGGACTCGGATTCGGCGCGCTTCGCCCGCTACGGCACTTTGATCGGCAGCTCGCTGGACGGCATCAAGTCAATGCGCCACGCGGCGCAGCTGCAAGCCAGCTACGCCGAGCTGAGCCAGCTCTTCGGGAATCTGTTCGAGCTACGCCGACGAGAGCCCCGAGACGATATCGTCAGCCGCCTGGTGGCGGCGGAGGGCGATCAAGTGCGGCCCCATGAGATCCTGCCGATGTGCGTGCTCCTCCTGGTGGCCGGGTTCGAAACCACGGTCAACCTGATCGGCAATGCCGTGCTGGCCCTGCTCGACCACCCCGGCCAATGGCAGGCGCTGTGCGCCGACCCGAAGGCCATGGCACCCAAGGCGGTCGAGGAGACGCTGCGGTTTGATCCCCCGGTCCAGCGAACCGGCCGGGTAGCGCTGCAGCCGCTGGAACTTGAGAACCAGCCCGTTCGCAAGGGGCAAATCGTGGTCACGCTGATCGGGGCGGCGGGACGGGATCCAGAGGTCTACCCCCGCCCCGACACGTTCGACATCCAGCGCGAGCCGACCGCCAGCCACCTCGCGTTCTCGAGCGGCATCCACTACTGCATCGGCCAGCCGCTGGCCCGGCTCGAGGCCACGATCGCACTGCAGCTGCTGGCCGAGCGGATGCCCGGCCTGACCCGCCGCGGACGGGTGCAACGGCGCAACGCGACGACGATCCGCGGGCCGGTCCGCATACCCGTCGCCGCGGGACCCGGCCGTCACCGCGCGCCGCGCGCCTCGGTGAACTCCCAGGCGTCAGCGGCCATGGCGCGCAGGTCGCGGTCCGCCCGCCAGCCCAGTTCGGCCTGGATGAGCGCGGACGACGCGACGAGCACGGCCGGGTCACCCGGCCTGCGCGCGGTCACGTCCGCGCCGATGGCGGTGCCGGTGACGTCGGAGCACACGTCGATCACCTCCCGGACCGAAAACCCGGCCCCGTTACCGAGGTTGTACACGCGGTGCTGGCCGGGCCGGCACGCCTCGAGCGCCCGCAGGTGCGCGTCCGCCAGGTCCGTGACATGGATGTAGTCCCGGACGCAGGTTCCGTCCGGGGTCGGGTAGTCGTCGCCGAAGATCTGCACCCGGCGCCCGGCGGCCACGCCGGCCAGTACGGTCGGGATCAGGTGGGTTTCCGGGCTGTGCCGTTCGCCGAACCAGGTGCCGTCGCCCGCCTGGTGTGCGCCCGCCACGTTGAAGTAGCGCAGGCTGACCGCGCCGAACCCGTACAGCCGGGCGAACTCGGTGAGCGTGGTGTCCACGGCGAGCTTCGACGCCCCGTAAGGGTTGGTGGGGCGGCAAGGATCGGTTTCGGTGACGGGCGCGCGTTCCGGCTCGCCGTAGACGGCGGCGGTGGAGGAGAACACGATGGTGCGGACCCGGATCTCGCGCATCGCCTCGAGCAGCGAGATCGTGCCGCCCAGGTTGGTCGACCAGTACTTGGCCGGCTCCGCCACCGACTCGCCGACCAGCGACTTCGCCGCGAAGTGCAGGACCGCCTCGGCGCCGTCGGCCAGGACCTCGGCGGCGCAGTCACGCACCGTGCCCTTGACGAACGTGGCCCCGGCCGGCACCG
>JASIGD010000177.1 GCA_030045295.1 Streptosporangiaceae bacterium | reverse complement strand
GTGACGCGTGCCCGCCAGGGCGGGCCGCCGCCGGTTCCGGCGCGAACGGCGCGCTGGCCGGGCCGGGCACGAGCACCGGGTCCATGTCGAAGTCGAGATCGCGGCCGGGGCTCGGCGTGACCGAGGCGTGCAGGACGGCGTTGGTGACCACCTCGGAGACCAGCAGGCACCCGAGCTCGGTCTGCTCGGCGTCCATGCCCCACGACCTGAACGTCTGCGCGGCCAGCCGCCGCGACTCGGAGACCATGATCGGCTCGGCGGGGAAGACGCGGTCGATCGAGGCGAGCTCCGACGGTGAGGACTTGACCACCAAGATGGCCATGTCATCGTCGATGTCCCCCGGCACCGCGTACTCGGCCGCGGTGGCCACGGCGTCGGCGTCACCGCTGGCCGCGGCCGCCCGGACCGCGTGCTCCAGCATCTCCACCGCCTCGGTCTCTGAGTAGTCCCCGGAGCCGTCGGCGCGCGTCCGCCGGTCGGTCAGGCCGTCGGTGTAAAACACGAGGATCGCCCCGGGCGGCACCACGATCGTCTGCTCCTTGTACGTGGGCAGCCCGCGGATCCCCTTGCCGCGCACGCCGAGCAGGACGCCCTTGTGCAAGAACTCGAGCTGCCTGGCCTGCCCGCCGGTGACCAGCAGCGGAGCGTCGTGCCCCGCGTTGGCGAAGGTCAGCTCGCGTGACCACGCGTCGTAGATCATGTAGATGCAGCTCGCCGTGGGCGGGTCGCCGGCCAGCGGCACCCCGGCCTCATCGGCGGGCGCCAGCGACCGGCACCAGTCATCGAGCTTGCGCATGATGTCGGCCGGGGACTTCTCGTCTTGCGCGAACGCCCGCAGCGCGGCGCGCAACTGGCCCATGATCGCCGCGGCCCGCGGACCCCTGCCCTCCACGTCGCCGATGACAATGCCCACCCGCCCGGCGGCCAGCGGGATGATGTCATACCAGTCGCCGCCGACCTGAGTCTGGATGCCCTGGCCCTGCGCTTCCAGCGGCTTGGCCGGCACGTACCGGCAGGCGACCTCGAGCCCGTCCAGGTCCGGGATCACCTGCGGCAGCAGACTCTTCTGGAAGGCCAGAGCGGTCTGCCGCTCGGTCTCGAACAGCATCGCGTTGTCGATCGCGACGGCCACCCGGCTGGCGATGGCGCCGATGAGGTCCCGGTCGGGCGGGTCGTAATTGCGCTCCTCGCGGTCGGTGAGCCGGGACAGGGCCAACGTCAGCACGCCGAGCAGCTCTCCCCGGGCGTACAGCGGCGCGGCCAGCACCGAGGTGAGCCCGGCCTCGTGACCGGCTGCGAGGCTCTCCGCGCTCGGCGCCGGGTAGTGCTCGATGTCCAGGTCGGTGACCACGATCGTGTCCAGGCGCGCCATCGCCTGCTGGCACCAATGGCCCTCCGGATAGTGAATCTGCTCGCCGTCCTGGGCCCACGTGCCCGGCGGCGGTACCCAGTTGCTGGCGTGCCGCTGCACCCGGCGGATCAGCTGCTCGCCCTGGAACAGGTCGATGAAGCAGTGATCGGCGAACTGCGGCACCAAGATCTCCGCCACGTGCTTCAGCGTGGTGCCGATCTCGAGCGACCCGGCCAGCCGCTCGCCGACCCGGTCGAGCAAGGCGATCCGGTCCTGCTGCCACTGGCTGTCCAGCTTGCTCGCCTCGCGGACCAGGATGACCATCCCGTCGGCGTCGCCGCCGGGCCGGCGGAACGGCACGGCGAAGCCGCGCGTGAGCGCGCGCGACCCGTCGGGCCGGACGGCTTCGAAGGTCCCCTCCCAGGACCGGCCGAGCAGCACCTGCCCGGCGAGATCATCCAGCTTGCGCTGGTCGTCGCCGGCGAACAGGCCGAGGGAATGAACCGAGCGGTCGGCCAGGCGCGACACGTCGCCGGAAATCCGGAACAGCCGCGCCGCGTACTCGTTGACGTACTGGAGATCCCCGAGCCGGTCGGCGACCACGATTCCCACGTCGGCCCGGTCCAGCACCACGTCCGCCGGGAGGCACGCGTCGAACGCGGCCTCATCCCGGTCGCCCCCGCCGGTCATGCCCCGCGCTCCGCGCCCCCGGCGGCGCTGCCGCACGACATGATCACGCTCCGGCCACGGGCTGACAACGGCCGTTCAGGGACACGAATATGTGAGCAGCGACCGGGCCGGGGAGGTCCACGTAGTCCGCCGAGCCGGCGGATGCCACACGCACGCCGTCGTCGCACGCCATGAGTATCACCTCGCGTCCGGGTTGTATCCCGGCGCGCCTGAGTTTAAGCATCAGAACGCGATCGCTCTGAATATGCTCGCCGATCCGCCGGATGACGGCCGGCGTGGTGCCCGCGGAGGCGACCTTCGTCATCGCCTCGCCCGTCTCGTCCGCGGCCGTGCGCACCCGCTCGGCGGCCTCCCCGAGGACCCCGAGCTCGGCCAGGCCGGGGATCAGGTTGCCGTGCGGGCAGCGGACCGGGTAACCGAGAAGCTCGACCAGGCGGCGCTCCACGTTCTCGGAGATCACGTGCTCCCAGCGGCACGCCTCGATGTGCACCTCCTCCCACGGCAGCTTGATGACGTCGACCAGCAGGCATTCGGCCAGCCGGTGCTTGCGCATCACCCGGGTGGCGAGCGTCCGGCCGTGATCGCTCAGGGCCAGCTGCCGGTCGCCGAGAACGTGCAGCAGGCCGTCGCGCTCCATCCTCGCCACCGTCTGGCTGACCGTCGGGCCGCTCTGCGCGAGCCGCTCGGCGATGCGGGCCCGCAACGGGGTGACGCCCTCCTCCTCGAGTTCGAAGATGGTGCGGAGGTACATCTCCGTCGTGTCAATGAGCCCCTGGGCTGTCAACTGTTCATCCTCCTGCTTGTGATGCTATGCCGCGCAGCCAATGGCTTTGCTGGCCGCAGGGGCTTGCCCTGCTCAGGGGGAAAGACGCTCGATGGTCCAGCCGTCGCCCTGGCGCCGGTAACGCAGGCGGTCATGCAGACGGTACGCGCCCGCCTGCCAGAATTCGACTGTCTCGGGGACGAGCACGTACCCGCCCCAGAAGTCGGGCATCGGGACGCGCGCCGGCGGCGGCCAGCGCCGCTCCAGCTCGGCCACGCGGCGGTCAAGGTCCGCGCGGGAGCCGATGACCTGCGACTGCCTGCTGGCCCACGCGCCGATCTGCGACATACGCGGCCTGGAGTAGAAATACGGTTCGCTGCCGGACTGCGACATCGTGGTCACGCCGCCCTCGGCGGTCACCTGACGGCCCATCGCGTACCAGGGAAAGACGACCGACGCCCAGGGATGCGCCGCGAGGTCCCTGCCCTTGCGCGAGGTCCGGTTGCTGTAGAAGGTGAAGCCCGCCTGGTCATGCGCCTTCAGCAGCACGGTACGGGCTCGCGGGCGGCCGTCTGCGGACGTGGTGGCCAGCACCATCGCGGTCGGCTCCGCCAGGCCGCTCGCCTCGGCCGCCGACATCCAGAGGGCGAACTGGGCCATGGGGTCAGCGGCCATCATGGCTTCGGACAAAGCCGCCGGACCGCGGCCGTCGGCGCGCTCTGACCGGGTGGCAGAATCCGGGGCAGGCTGTGTCGTGTCCATGCGTAATGATCCTCACACCTGTTCCGGCTGCCGCAACCCGGGTCAGCGCGGCTGAACGATTAGGCTGAATTATCCCCGCGCCTGCTGAGCGGTTCTCACGAGGCCTTACGGTGGGGCTCGGCCCAGCTCAGGGTATGCGGTGACCTCCTGACACCCATGAGGACGACGAGAGGAAACACCGATGTCGGATTTCAAGCCGGGTCTCGAAGGGGTCATCGCCTTCGAGACCGAGATCGCCGAGCCGGATAAACAGGGCGGCGCGCTCCGCTACCGGGGAGTCGACATTGAAGAACTGGTCGGGCACGTCTCTTACGGGCATGTCTGGGGCCTTCTGGTCGATAACGCCTTCGCGCCCGGGCTGCCGCCGGCCGAGCCTTATCCGATCCCGGTCCACTCCGGTGACATCCGGGTCGACGTGCAGAGCGCCCTGGCCATGCTCGCGCCCGCCTGGGGGCTGCGGCCGCTGCTCGACATCGGCGACGAGGAGGCCCGCGAAGACCTGGCCCGCGCCTCGGTCATGGCGTTGTCGTTCGTGGCCCAGGCCGCCCGCGGGCTCGGGCTGCCGATGGTACCGCAGCGCCGGGTGGACGAGGCGGCGACGATCACCGAACGGTTCATGATCCGCTGGCGCGGCGAGCCTGATCCGCGGCACGTGAAGGCGGTTGACTCGTACTGGACGTCGGCCGCCGAGCACGGCATGAACGCGTCCACCTTCACCGCGCGGGTCATCGCGTCGACCGGGGCCGACGTCGCCGCCGCGCTGTCCGGCGCGGTCGGCGCGATGTCCGGGCCGCTGCACGGCGGCGCGCCAGCCCGCGTCCTGGGCATGATCGAGGAGGTCGAGCGGACCGGAGACGCCGAGGGATACGTCAAAGCCACCCTCGACCGCGGCGAACGGCTGATGGGGTTCGGGCACCGGGTCTACCGGGCCGAGGACCCGCGCGCCCGGGTGCTCCGCCGCACGGCCAAGGAGCTCGGCGCGCCCCGCTACGAGGTGGCGCTGGCCCTCGAGCACGCGGCCCTGGCCGAGCTGCGGGCCCGCCGCCCGGACCGGGTGCTGGAGACCAACGTGGAGTTCTGGGCGGCCATCGTGCTCGACTTCGCCGGGGTTCCGGCGCACATGTTCACCTCGATGTTCACCTGCGCGCGGACGGCGGGCTGGGCCGCGCACATCCTGGAGCAGAAGCGGACCGGCCGCCTGGTCAGGCCGGCCGCGCGGTACATCGGCCCGGCGTCACGGCCGGTTCGCGACGTGCCCGGCGCGGCGGAGGTGCTCGACCAGGAGGTCTAGCGCCCGCAGGTAGGCTGCCACCGTGAGCAGTCTGGTGATCCCGGCGGCGCTCAAGCCGGCGGACGGCAGGTTCGGCTGCGGTCCGGCCAAGATCCGCCCGGAGCAACTGGCCGCGCTGGCCGACTCGGGACCCGCCTACCTCGGCACGTCCCACCGCCAGCCGCCGGTCAGGTCGCTGGTCCGCAAGATCCGCGCCGGGCTCGCCGAGCTGTTCAGCCTGCCGGGCGATTACACGGTGGTCCTCGGCAACGGAGGCACCAGCGCGTTCTGGGACGCGGCCGCGTTCGGGCTGGTCCGGCGGCATTCGCAGCACCTGAGCTTCGGCGAGTTCTCGGCCAGGTTCGCCGCCATCGCCGGGCGCGCGCCGTGGCTGTCGGCGCCGACGGTGGTGGAGTCCGCTCCGGGTACGCACCCGGCGCCGTGGCCGGAGCCCCGGGCCGATGCCTACGCGCTGACCCACAACGAGACCTCCACCGGCGTGGCGATGCCGGTGCGCCGCGTGCCCGGGGCCGACCCGGATTCGCTGATCCTGGTCGACGCGACCAGCGCCGCCGCCGGCCTCCCGGTCCGGGCCGAAGACTTCGACGTCTACTACTTCGCCCCGCAGAAGGGCCTCGGCTCCGACGGCGGCCTCTGGATCGCCCTGATGTCCCCGGCGGCGGCCGAGCGGGTACACGAGATCGCCGCCGGCGGGCGGTACGTACCGGACTTCTTGTCGCTGCGGCTGGCGCTGGAGAACGCGGCCAGGGACCAGACGTACAACACTCCCGCGGTCGCCACCCTGTTCCTGCTGGCCGGTCAGGTCGACTGGATGCTCAGTCACGGCGGCCTGCCCTGGACCACCGCCCGCACCGCGCGATCGGCGGCCATACTGTACGCGTGGGCGGAGAGGGCGGCCTACGCGGACCCGTTCGTCGCCGATCCCGCGCAACGCTCGCA
>JASIGD010000176.1 GCA_030045295.1 Streptosporangiaceae bacterium | reverse complement strand
GCCTCACAGGCCGCCATCATGGTGGCCCAGGCCACTCGTTCGGTCGAGGCTGTGTCGTCAGTGATCGCCGGGTCGGGCGACCGCGGCGCCGCGTCCGATAGTTTGCGGACGTACATGATGATGCTGCTCACAGGTGCGCCCGTGCTCATCGACGACCCGGTCGCGCGGCGTTTCCTCGAGCAGGCCCAGTACCTCGGCGGAGTGATGACCCGCACGTTCGGCGCCATGGAAAGGTCGCCGCGCGGCGCTGCCGTGCCGACCGACAAGCTGGACGACGCCGTGCAACAGCTCAAGAGTGCCGCCGCACCGCTTCTTCAGCTGCTCAGTCCCGGAATGCGCGACTTGATCCAGCGCATCGGCCAAACCCCTGAAGAGTAGTATGAGTACCTTGACGGTTACATAACCATCTCGGTACATTAACGCCATGGAAGCTGCCCTGCGCGCGCTGGCGGACGAAAGCCGGCGGACCATGCTGGAAACGCTGTCACGCGGCCCGGCCACCGCCGGCGAGCTGGCGGCGCTGCTGCCGATTGCCCGCCCGGGGGTGTCACGGCACCTGCGGGTGCTGCGGGAGGCAGGGCTCGTCGAGGCTCGCCAGGAAGCGCAGCGGCGGATCTACAGCCTCCGTCCCCAGCCGCTCGCCGAGATCGATGAATGGCTGGGCCAGTACCGTGCCCTGTGGGAACAGCGGCTGGACGCCCTGCGCACCGAGATAGCCCGGGGAAAACGCGAGCGAAGGAGCACCAGATGACCA
This sequence comes from Streptosporangiaceae bacterium, assembly GCA_030045295.1. The sequence goes on along the minus strand of JASIGD010000176.1, from coordinate 2,272 downwards.
GCAACGCACGTCCGGGCACCCGCATCCTGGGCAGCCTGCGATCGGTGGACGGCAAGGGAGTCGTGCGCATAGAGGACCGCTACGACACCGATATCGACGACCTGTGGTCAGCACTCACCGATCCCGGCCGCCTGGCCCGCTGGTACGGCCAGGTAGAAGGCGACCTCCGCCCCGGCGGAGAGTTCCGCCTGCACGAAGAGTCCGCTGACATCGACGCTGCCGGGCGCATAGAGGCGTGCGAGCCCCCGCGGCGGCTGCTCGTGACGTCCAGGGAGACGGATGAGTCCTACCTGCGCGGGGAGGGAGTGCCGCCGTACGACGAGACCCTCGAGGTCACGCTGACCGCCGACGGCGACCAGACCATCCTGGTCATCGAGGTCCGGGGCATGCCCCTGGACAAGATCGCCTTCTACGGGGCCGGGTGGCAGATCCACGCCGAAAATCTTGCCGCCTACCTCGCCGGGCGTCAGCGCGGCGACACGGGGACCCGGTGGGACGAGCTCGTCCCTCCCTATCAGGACCTGGCGGCCACCATCGGCTAGCTATCGACGGGACACGCTCGGCCGGTTGGCGGACAGCGTGCTTCGCCTGCCCTGCCGTCGCTTCCCGGCCAGGGCCCGGGTGGCCGCCCCGGGCGTTGAACCCGGCGTGCTGGCGATCGGTGGCAGCGCCGCGGCGCTTGTCCAGGCACCGGTGTTGCGACGCCCCCTGACCATGGCTCTGCGTCTCCGTCCGGCTGTCCGCGGCGTGTGGCAGACTTCCCGGCATGATCGGAGCGGACGCCAAAGCCGACCTGCACCGCTACTTGCAGGCGGCGCGGGAAGCCCTGCTGTGGAAGCTCGACGGGCTCGCTGACTACGACATCCGCCGGCCGCTGACGCCGACCGGCACCAACCTGCTGGGGCTGGTCAAGCACCTGGCCGGTGTCGAGCTGTGGTATTTCGGTGATGCCTTCGGGCGGCCGCCCCGCCAGCGGCCCTGGTCTGCGGACGACGCCAGAAGCAACGCGGACTTCTGGGCCGCGGCCGACGAGCCGCGCGACCAGGTGGTCGGCATGTACAGGAAAGCCTGGGCGCACGCCGACCAGACCATCGAGGCGCTAGACCTGGATGCAGTCGGCCACGTGCCCTGGTGGCCAGCCCGCCGGCAGGAGGTGACGCTGCACCAGATCCTGGTCCACGTGGTCGCCGAGACCAACCGGCACGCCGGGCATGCCGACATCGTCCGCGAGCTCATCGACGGGGCCGCCGGGCTGCAAGCCGACGACGACAACCTGCGGGCGCATGACCCGGAGTGGTGGCAGAACTACCGTAACCAGCTTGAGCGCGTGGCGCGAGAATCCGGCCACGCCACTTGACCTAGACCAACCGGAACCGACGCTCTCCCCCTCACTACGGGATCCTGGTGCCTTTCGAGGCTGGCGGTTCTTGACCGCATCCGGCTCAGGTCCCGACGAAGTGAGCAACGTAGAGGCGCTGCCAGGGCGTCTCGACGGCATGCTGATCGTAATTGTCGCGGACGAACGCCACAGCGTCCGGGCTGGGCACACCGTCGAGGATTGCCATGCAGGCAAGCGCGGTCCCGGTACGCCCGCGGCCTCCGGCACAGGCGATCTCGACCCGCTCCGCGGCAGATCGCTGCCACGCCTCAGCCAGTACGGGCATCACTTTGTCCTGGTCGGCGGGCAAGCCGAAGTCCGGCCACCGCAGCCACCGTGACTCCCACGGCACGGGGGGTGGCGGCTGGCCGAGCAGGTACACGCCGAAAGCGGGGGAGGGACCCTCGGTCAGGGGACGGAGCAAGCCCCGGCCGCGCACGAGCCTGCCGGAAGGCAGCCGCAGGACACCTGGCCTAGCCGGGTCCCACAACTCATCCATGCCCGCAGGATAGTTAGCAACGATCGATAGCCCAGCCTGCCTCCGGCGGGCCGGTGCTGCTACCTGTGCAGACATTCTTGCGTCTACGACGACGGTGAGGGCGACCAGGGTCCGCCCGGCCTGGTCGGCGCCGGGCTCGAGCGTATCCGGTAGATCATGGGACCCGATCCCGGGACTGGGCGGCGTCGCGCAGGGCGGCGAGGATGAGCGCGGTCGAGGCGGCACCGGGGTCCTGGTGACCGACGCTGCGCGCCGCCAGGTAGCTCGCACGGCCCTTCCGCGCCTGCATGGGAATGGTACCGACCGCCGCAATCGCGGCGGCCGCCGCGAGCGCGGACAGGGCATCGTCTTGTGATGCTCCCTCGGCGACGGCCTTGCTGAAAGCCCTGGTCCCC
>JASIGD010000175.1 GCA_030045295.1 Streptosporangiaceae bacterium | reverse complement strand
AGTTCCGCTCGCTGTATGAGCGGCTCCGCGCCCAGGTTCCGTGGGGACCGCAGGACCGGCGCGGGGCGCTGAACTACATCACGCCTGCCGAGGTGCTGGCCGCTTCCGGCCAGGTCAGGCTGGGCCGCACCGTGTCACTGGCCGCGCCGGTGGAGGACTGGGTGACGATGGACAACCCCGACCCGGCCCAGCACGAGATGACGGGGCCGCTCGGGGCGGACGCTGGCCCGGGGCTGTCGTTCAGCATGGACCGGATCGCGATGAACATCCACGGCAACGCCGACACTCACATCGACGCCCTGTGCCACGTGATCTTCGACGGCCGGCTGTACAACGGGGTGCCCGCGGATACGGTCACCGAGCACGGCGCGGCCGAGCTGTCCATCGCCGTCGCCGCTAATGGCATCGTGGGCCGCGGGGTGCTGCTGGACGTGCCGCGCTCCCGCGGGGTGCGCTGGCTCGAGCCGGGCGACCACGTGACCGCGGAAGACCTGCTGGCTGCCGAGCAGGACCAGGGAGTACAGGTCGGCCGGGGCGACATCGTGCTCGTGCGAGTCGGCCACCGCCTGCGGCGAGCCGAGCAAGGCCCGTGGGACTCCGGGGCCGCCAGGGCCGGGCTGCACCCGGCCCTGGCGGCGCTGCTAGCCGAGCGCCAGATCGCCGTCCTGGGCAGCGACGGGAACAACGACACTGCGCCCAGCCTGGTCACCGGCGTCGACTTCCCCGTGCACGTGCTCGCCATCAACGCCCTCGGCGTGCACCTGTTGGACTGGCTCCAGTTCGACGAGCTCGCCCCCCTGTGCGAGCGGGAGGGACGCTGGTCGTTCCTGTGCGTCATCGCGCCTCTGCGTCTGCCCACCGGGACCGGATCCCCGGTCAACCCGATCGCCATCCTGTGAGCCCCGCTGCCGTCGTTCAGGGGCGATGATGCAGCAGCCAAGGGACGCGCACCGGGATCAGGAAGAACAACGCGATGATGAGGTAGCCGACGACCGCCGCGACGGGGACGAACAGCCCGATGACGATGACCAGACCGTACCCGGCCAGGCCCGGAGTCAGCCGCTGGGTCAGCAGGGTGATTTCCTCGTCGTTGGCGTCGGGCCGGACGAGCCCGGCGTGCCGCGCGTACCGCCAGAGCAGCCATAGCAGGCTCGCGGCGGCGAGCAGGACGAGCCCGTAGAAGGTGGACGCCACCCGTTCGGCCTGTTCCCTGCTGACGTACTCGGACAGCAGCCGAGTCGGGAACGGCAGGAAGGACACGAACAGCAGCAGCAGCAGGTTGAGCCGCAGCAGGGCCGTGTCGGCCCGCTCCAGATAGTCGGTGATCGCGTTGTGCCCGAGCCACACCGCCCCGACGGTGGCGAAACTGACGATGTAGCCGAGGTAGCCCGGCCATTCATCACCTATCGCGTCGAGCAGGTTTCGTGCCGAATGCGTGGTCGCCGGGATGGCCAGGTCGAGGACCAGCAAGGTGATGGCGATGGCGAAAACCCCGTCGCTGAACGCCTCCAGGCGCGCCGTGCGGCGGGTCGGGTTGCGGCGATCCGCCGTTCCCGGCGCCTTCTCGGCCTCGCTCACCGGCTCATCCTACGAACAGCGCCTGGCCAGCCCAGACCCGGACCTCGGATCCCGTCCCAGGACGAGTCACGAACCGCTCGCGTCATCCTGAACCTTGACGAATCATATGAACGCTCTTTTAATTTATTCATGGGGCGCATTGCGGGCGTCACCGCTGCCGAGACCCGCGAGCGTTTGCTGCGCGCGGCCGCCGACATGTTTGCCGAGCGCGGGTACGACGGCACCCGGGTGGCCGACATCGCCGCAGCCGCCGGCCTGAGCAACGGCGCGATGTACGCGCACTTCGCCTCCAAGGCAGAACTGCTCGTGGGTGCGCTGCGCACGCACGGCCGGGTGCTGCTCGCCGATCTGCTCGCCGCCGACCCCAGCCAGTCGATCACGGACCTGCTGCTGGTCGTCGGCAGGCGGCTGCCCCGCCGGCGTGGCGCCCGCGGTTACCTGATCGTCGAGGCGCTGGTCGCGGCTCGCCGCGACCAGGACGTCGCCCGGCCGATGCGCGACGACGTAGGCGAGCGTGCCGACTGGCTGGCGGGCCTGATGCGGCTCGCCCAGGCCGCCGGCGAACTCGACCCCGGGCTGTCACCGGAAGCGCTCGCCCATTTCTGCTTGCTGCTCGCGATGGGCAGCGCTCTCATCACGCCGGACCTGCACGAGGTCGGCGACCAGGAGTGGGCCGCCCTGCTCACCCGCGTGGTCACCGCCCTCGCCCCGGCCGGCGCCGCGCCACAGACAGGAACATCCCAGTGAAAGTGCAGATCAACACCGAGCGATGCCAGGGACACGGCCGCTGCTACGACCTCGCCCCCGGCCTGTTCGGCGACGACGACGAAGGCTACGGGCAGGTCCTCGGCGACGGCACGGTCCCGCCGGACCAAACCCGCGACGCGCGCCTGGCCGAGCTCAACTGTCCCGAACACGCGGTCGAGCTCCTCGAGGAGGCATGACGTGGCCGTCGACGACCGGTTCTCTGGCGAGCGCCTCCAGGCCCGCGAGGAGCGGACGCTGGGAACCCGCAGCGAGGTCGTCGCGGGGCCGGTCTCGGACTGGGCCACCGACTTCTCCCACGTCGAGCCGGAATGGGCCGCCGACCCCTACGTGATCCAGGATGACCTGCGGCAGCGCTGCCCGATCGCGCACACCGGCCGGTTCGGCGGCGCGTGGCTGCCCACGCGTTACGAAGACGTCGCGGCCATCGCCTACGACACCGAGCGGTTCTCCTCCCGGGCGATCATCTTGAGCAACTTCCGGCCACCCCGCGAGCTGGCTCCAGTCGGCGGTTCGCCGCCGATCTCCTCCGACCCGCCTTTCCACCATGACGCGCGCAAGCTGCTGCTCCCCGCGTTCACCAAGGCCGCGGTCGGCGCGCAGGAGCCGGGAACGCGGAGGTTCTGCCACTCGCTGATCGACGCATTCGCCGAACAGGACGTGGTGGACGCCGCCCGCGATTACGCGCAGCACATCCCCGTGCGGGTCATCGCCGACATGCTCGGCTTCCCCCCCGAGGACGGACCACAGTTCCGCGAGTTCGTCGAGGACCTGCTCGAAGGCGTCAACCTGCCGCCGGATGAGCGCATCGAGCGGGTGTCACGGCTGTTCGACTACCTGCTTACGCAGGTCCACGACCACCTCGACAACCCGCGTGCGGACCTGACCACCTACCTGGTCAACGCTGAGCTTTACGGCCAGAAGCTGGATCCGTCCCACGTGGTCGGCACGATGGCCCTGCTGCTCATCGCCGGCATCGACACCACCTGGAGCGCGATCGGCTCGTCGCTGTGGCACCTGGCGAAGAGCCCCGGCGACCGCGGCCGGCTCGCCGCCGAGCCCGGGCTGCTGCCGTCCGCGATCGAGGAGTTCCTCCGCGCGTACGCGCCGGTCACCATGGCGCGGCTGGTCAAGAACGACATGCACTGGCGCGGCGTCGACATGAAGGCCGACGACTGGATCCTGCTGTCGTTCCCGGCGGCCAACCGCGACCCGGCGCAGTTCGATCGCGCCGGCGACGTCGTCATCGACCGCGAGGTCAACCGGCACGCCGCGTTCGGACTCGGCATCCACCGCTGTCTGGGCTCCCACCTGGCTCGCATGGAGCTGCGCGTCGCCCTGGAGGCCTGGCTCGATCGGATCGGTGAGTTCACCCTGGCCGACCCGTCCGCGGTGACCTGGTCCGCGGGCCAGATCCGCGGACCGCGCGCCCTCCCGCTCCGGATCCGCCAACTCCGGGCGGCCGCCGGTCCGCCGGAGTAAAACCCTTATGCCGAACGAACGGTGGTTATGCCCAGGCTCAAGCAAGCTCATCTGCCGCCAGGGAAATCTCGTGCTACCAGGCATCGCGCCGCACCCCGTTTCTCGCCCGACCTGGACCCGGGCGGCCGTCGAACAGGCCCAGGACCTCGGCCGCGCGCAAACGCGCGGCGTCTACGGGAAGGCTCCCGGAATCAGGAATCCAGGTACGCAAGCACCGCGAGGACGCGCCGGTTGTCGTCGTCGGAGGGGGTCAGGTCCAGCTTGGCGAAGATGCCCGCCGCGTGCTTGCTTACCGCCTTTTCCGTGATGAACAGCCGCTGCGCGATCGCGACGTTGGACCGGCCCTCGGCCATCAGCGCGAGCACCTCGCGTT
>JASIGD010000174.1 GCA_030045295.1 Streptosporangiaceae bacterium | reverse complement strand
AGAAACCCGGGCCAGGTCCGCCCTACGCCGCGCGGCGGACCGCCGCCGGATGCGCTAGGACCTCAAAGTAGTGTCTCGCATGCTGAGACGGACGTCTTAAGGGGTGTCCGCGGCTGACCCGCTTCGTGTAGTCTTACTGGCATTATGCGGCGCCTCGTACTCGTAGCCAGCCGCAGCGGGGACCTGTAGAACCTGATCCAGGGCAGGCCAGCAGCCCGCTGCGGGGGCTGGGCGCTGGCCGCAAGTCCGTTCTCTTCGCGATCAGGAGCGTTCTCATGTATGACATGTATCCCTGGGACAGTGCCGGCCCCGCGGGACGAACCCCCAAGCCTTCCGGAAGCCCCCGCTCAGCGCAGCACTCCCCGCCCGCCGGCGACCGCCCGGCTCCCCAGGCGACCCGGGCCACGCGGGCCGTGCAGGCCGCGCTGGACCGGCGGGATAACGGAGGCGACGCGGCCGCCGCGGTAGACGCGGTAAGCCAGACCATGGCGGGCCCGCCCCGCCAGTAAGGTTCTGGGCATGGGTTCACGAACTATCAGGCTCGCCGTCATCGGCGGAGACGGCATCGGCCCCGAGGTAGTCGCCGAGGCGCTCAAGGTGCTGCGCGCGGCCGCTCCCGGGGTCACCATCGACGAGACCGGCTACGACCTGGGCGCGCGCCGCTGGCATCGCACCGGCGAGACGCTACCCGATGCGGTGCTCGAGGAGATCAGGGGTCACGACGCGATCCTGCTCGGCGCGGTCGGCGACCCGAGCGTGCCGAGCGGCGTGCTCGAGCGCGGGCTCCTGCTCCGGCTGCGGTTCGAGCTCGATCACTACGTCAACCTGCGTCCGGTGCGTCTCTACCCGGGTGTGGCCACCCCGCTGGCCGGCGCCAGGCCGGAATCAGTGGACATGGTGGTCGTCCGCGAAGGCACCGAGGGCCCGTACACCGGGGCCGGCGGCGTGATGCGCAAGGGAACTCCCGCGGAGATCGCCACCCAGGAGAGCGTGAACACCGCGTTCGGGGTCCAGCGCGTGGCGCGGTACGCGTTCGGCCGGGCGATGGCCAGGCCGCGCAGGAAGCTGACGCTGGTGCACAAGACGAACGTCCTCACCTACGCCGGCGACCTGTGGCAGCGCACCATCGACGGGCTGGCCAAGGAGTTCGCCGACGTGTCGGTGGACTACTGCCACGTCGACGCCGCGTCGATGTTCTTCGTCACCCAGCCCGAGCGATTCGACGTCATCGTCACCGACAACCTGTTCGGTGACATCCTCACCGACCTCGGCGCCGCCGTGGCCGGCGGCATCGGGCTCGCGGCCAGCGGCAACGTCAACCCCGAAGGCACCGCCCCCAGCATGTTCGAGCCGGTGCACGGCAGCGCGCCTGACATCGCCGGCCAGCAGAAGGCCGATCCCACCGCGGCCATCTTGTCCGCCGCCATGCTCTGCGAGCACCTGGGCCTGCCCGCCGAGGCGGCCAGGGTCGAGCAGGCCGTCGCCGAGGACCTGCTCGAGCGCCAGGGGGCGTGGGCGGCGCGCACCACCGTCGAGATAGGCGACGACATCGCCGAACGAGTATCGGGCTGACGGCATCGCGGCCGGCAGACCATCCCCGGGTTTCAGGCCAGGTGAACCCCGGCGTTAAGGCTAGTGTTGAATGTCCCGCCCGCGCGGGCGAGGAGGAAGCTGCGCGTCATGATCGATTTCGATATCCGCCCCTCCGGCCACCCGGTGCCCGACGCCGAGCGCGAGGCGCTGCTGCAGTCGCCGGGGTTCGGCCAGATCTTCACCGACCACATGATCACGCTGCGCTGGTCCGCCGAGCGCGGCTGGCACGACGGGCGCCTGGAGCCGTACGGGCCGTTCACGTTCGACCCGGCCACGATGGTGCTGCACTACGCCCAGGAGTTCTTCGAAGGGCTGAAGGCGTACCGCCAGGACAACGGCTCCATCACCTTGTTCAGGCCGGACGCCAACGCGGCCAGGTTCAACCGGTCCGCGCTCCGGATGGCGATGCCGGAACTGCCGGAGGAGACCTTCATCCGCGCCCTGGAACTGCTGGTCACCCAGGACCGCGACTGGGTGCCCGCGGGGGAGGGGAGAAGCCTCTACCTGCGGCCGTTCATGATCGCGACTCAGCGCGGCCTCGGCATCAACCATCCGTCGAGCCAGTACCTGTTCTGCGTCATCGCCTCGCCCGCCGCCTCGTACTTCAGCGGCGGGGAAAAAGGGATCAAGCCGGTCACGGTCTGGCTGTCCGAGGACTACACCCGGGCGGCGCCCGGCGGCACCGGCGCGATCAAGTGCGGAGGCAACTACGCGGCCGCGTTCGTGGCCCAGCGGCAGGCCCTGGAGCACGGCTGTGACCAGGTGGTCTGGCTGGACGCCACGGAGCACCGCTGGGTCGAGGAGATGGGCGGCATGAACCTGTTCTTCGTCCGCGGCTCAGCCAGCGCCGGGGCGCCGCTGATCATGACGCCGCCGCTGACCGGCACGCTGCTGCCGGGCATCACCCGCGACTCGCTGCTCCGGCTGGCGCCGGAATTCGGCATCAAGGCGGTCGAGGAACTGATCACCACCGACCAGTGGCAGGCGGAGTGCGCGTCCGGCGAGCTGACCGAGGTGTTCGCCTGCGGGACCGCCGCCGTGATCACCCCGGTCGGCCGGGTCAAGGGCAAGTCGGCGGAGTGGACGGTGGGCGACGGCCGGCCCGGCCCGGTGACCACGCGCCTGCGCGAGGAGCTGATCGGCATCCAGTACGGCCACGGTCCCGATCCCTTCGGCTGGGTCCACAAGGTCTGCTGACCGCAAAGCCAGCCGGGCACCCGTCTCAGATGGCGAGATAAATGTGCGGCCGGGGCCGGACGTATGGCACACTGACCAGGTGGCGTCCGGCCGGATCATTATCGGCAGGCGCGTCGGCACCTAGGGCAACCGGCCCTGGGCGTGGTCAGGCTCCACCGGCATCCCGGAGTCCGGCCCGCCGCCGACGCGCAGACCTCTCGCGTTCCCGCGAGGGGTCTTTTGTTTGCGCGGCGGCAGGCGGCGGAATCCGGGACCCGGAAGGACCCGGCCCCGAAAAGGCCCAGTACACAAGAAACGGACAGCACCGATGCTCGACGACACCTTTCACGTCTACGACACGACGCTGCGAGACGGCGCGCAGCAGGAAGGCCTGAACCTCACCGTGGCCGACAAGCTCGTCATCGCCCGCCACCTGGACGAGCTCGGCGTCGGGTTCATCGAGGGCGGCTGGCCGGGCGCTATCCCGAAGGACACCGAGTTCTTCCGCCGCGCCAGTACTGAGCTGAACCTCAAGCATGCGCAGCTCGCCGCGTTCGGCGCGACCCGCCGGCCCGGCGTCCAGGCGGCCGACGACCCCCTGGTCGCCGCGCTGCGCATGTCAGGCGCGCCGGTCGTGACCCTGGTGGCCAAGAGTCACGACCGGCACGTCGAACTGGCGCTGCGCACCTCGCTGGAAGAAAACCTCAAGATGATCGCCGACACCATCACCCACCTGCGCGAGAACGGCCAGCGGATTTTCCTCGACGCCGAGCACTTCTTCGACGGCTACAAGTCCAACCCCGCCTACGCGCTCGAAGTGATCAAAACGGCGGCCGAGGCCGGCGCGGACGTCATCGCCCTGTGCGACACCAACGGCGGCATGCTCCCGGCCGAGCTCGCCGACACGGTGACCGCCGTACGCGACGCCACGCGGGCCCGTCTGGGCATCCACTGCCACGACGACACCGCCTGCGGCGTGGCCAACACCCTGGTCGCGGTCGACGCGGGCGTCACCCACGTACAGGGAACAGCGAACGGCTACGGGGAACGGGCCGGGAACGCGAACCTGTTCAGCGTGGTGGCCGGCCTGCAGCTCAAGAAGGGCCGGCCGGTCCTGCCAGAAACAGGCTTCGCCGAGATGACCAGGATCGCGCACGCGATCAGCGAGGTCACCAACGTCGCGCCTAACACCCACCAGCCTTACGTCGGGCTCAGCGCGTTCGCGCACAAGGCCGGGCTGCACGCCTCGGCGGTCAAGGTCGACCCGATGCTCTACCAGCACATCGACCCCGCGCTGGTCGGCAACGACATGCGGATGCTGGTCTCGGACATGGCCGGCCGGGCCTCGGTCGAGCTGAAGGGTCGCGAGCTCGGCTACGACCTGTCTGGTGACAAGGAGACCATCGCCAAGGTCACCGAGCGGGTCAAGGACCTCGAGGCGCGCGGCTACACCTTCGAGGCCGCCGACGCCTCCTTCGAGCTGCTGCTTCGCGACCAGCTCGGCCAGCGGCCCGAGTACTTCGCGGTCGAGTCCTGGCGGGTCATCGTGGAGCGCCACCACGACGGCCGGATGACCAGCGAGGCCACCGTCCGGCTGGTGGCCAAGGGAGAGCGGCTGGTCG
>JASIGD010000173.1 GCA_030045295.1 Streptosporangiaceae bacterium | reverse complement strand
CCACGCAATGCGGCCATCTCCCCAGATGCAATGGCCAACCGGGCCACGATCGCCACAGACACCAGCGGACGCCAGCAGACGTCCACGGACCGTGCGAGGCAGACGGAGTAAAGGTGCTGGCAGGCGACCTCGCGCGGGGTAATTCCGGGACGAAGAGGCCAGCACCGTGGCAGTGACCCGGGCGCTCACCCCTTACGGGCTGCCGCCCATCCGATCGATCAGCGTGCTGCTGTCGATGCCGTGCTGGTCGGCGAATTCCAGAAGCTGCTCACGATCGATCTCATCAGGCAGAACCTGCGAAGCCTCGTCAGCCTCTTGCGGGAAACCCAGACGACGCAGGGTGTTAGCCAGCCACTCTCTGCTGTACGCCATAGGTATCACCGTACCTGTCGCCACCCTCCTCGTTTAAGAGGGGCGATGTGTCCACGCTACGAGGAAAACCCAGCAGGCACGTCAACCTGCGGTGGCGTAGCGATGCGGTCCGGGTCGCGCTGCGTCATTATGGCAGCTTGCCGACGTGCATGGTAGGGCTGCCGACCTCGGATGGGCGAGCGGTGTGCCGTTCTTGGGCTTGCCTGGCCTGCTCGAGGAGAACGTCTGCCGTCCGCGTGAGAAAGTCGATGATCGTCGCGAATTCTGTATCGCTGTAGGCGTCGAGCACTTTGGCCATCGCCTGGCTTTGTGACTGATAGCGGCGGTTGACCTCGCGCAGCCGTTCCGGGTCGGCCTGGATTGTCACCTTGCGCCGGTCTTTGTTGTTGCGCTGGCGGGCGACGTAGCCGTTTCGCTCCAGGCGGTCAACCAGTGCGGTGATCGCGGCACTCGTCAGGCCTAGCTCGTCGGCGAGCTCACCGGCGGTGCGGGGCTCCTCGCCGAGCAGCCATAGCGCTCGCAGGTCCGTGACGTGCAGGCCCAGCGCCTCGGCGATCACCGAATGGAGCAGGACGGTGTGGGCCGCGAAACGCCTTACGACGGGCACGTATCGGTTCATGCGGGTGCTGGACACAGCCTCATGTTAGTACTACAGTCAAGTAGTTAGATTATCAAGATACTTGTTGATCGAGGTATCTCCGGAGAGGAGAGGCAACATGCCGACCTTGGAGACGCAGGGGATCTCCCTTTACTACGAGCTTCACGGGGAACAACTGGCACCGCCGGTTCTGCTGATCACCGGGCTAGGTGGCGTCGGGAAGAGCTGGGGAGAACAAGTGCAGCGCTTCGCCGACAGCCACTGCGTCGTCCTGCCTGATCAGCGAGGCACCGGACAAACCACACACGCCCCGGACGGATACACGACACGACAGCTCGCCGACGACATGGCAGCGCTCGTCGAGCATCTCGGGCTCGGGCCGGTCCACGTCGTGGGCGCGTCGACCGGCGGCGCGATCGCACAATACCTCGCGCTAGAGCATGCCGGCATCGTTCGGTCGCTCACCATCAGCTCGTCGTTCGCCCGGTTCGACCCGTTCCTGCGGCGGCAGTTCGAGATCCGCCGCAAGATGGCAGCGGAGTGGGATCGTCCTACCCTGATGTCGGCATATTCGCTGTTCCTGCTCGGACCCCGTTTCACCCATGACCACCCCGATCGAGTCAGCCAGTGGATCGAACGAGCCGCCGCAAATCCCACCGGCCCGGGTGACCGGGAGATTGAGCTCAAGCGCATCGACATGATCGCCGCGCACGACGCCTACGACCAGCTCGGCCAGATCCGCACCCCGACCCTGGTCACCTGCGGAAGCCACAACTTCTGCACGACCCTGGCTCTGTCTGAAGAAATCGCAGCCCGCATCCCCGGAGCGGAACTGGTCATCTTCGACGACGCCGGCGAGCTGATCGAGTTCGAGCAACCGGAAAAGTTCTTCCAAACCGTCAGCAGCTTCATCGACAGCCATTCCTGACCCATCCATCTATCGCCTCTTAGCTGGATATATCTAAGCCACAGCCGACTGTGCATGGTCCTCCTGAGCAGCAGGTCCCTGGTTCGAGTCGCAGTGCGGTGAAAGCCTCCCAACAATGTTCAGGGAGTTTCCCTAGAGGATGGGCACTCGAAGCCGCCGAGCGTATCGAGGATTCACCGCTCGCCGCCGGATCCCGAGGCCTGTGATCGTAGCGCGGCAGCCACCACACTCCGGCAGGCCGCCGATCGGGCCAGGCTGGGACGCCCTAAGATTGTCCGGCGAGTCACGCTCCTGAAAGGGCCGCAACGATGCACGGGTATGATCCCGCCGCCTGGGCGGCATTCTTCACTGCGGTAACCGGGGCCGCTGCGGCGCTCGCTGGGCTGTTGTTCGTCGCGGTGTCGATCAACCTGGACAAAGTACTCAAAAGCGCAACCATGCTTCCCGCCCGCGCGGCGGAAACCCTGGCGATGCTGCTGTTCATTGTGGTCAGCTCCGCTCTCTCCCTTGTCCCGCAGGACGTCGAACTGCTCGGCGCCGAGATCTTGGTCATCGCGGTGCCTTTGACACTGATCACGGTCCGGAACCAGCTCAACTTCCAGCGGCAGCACCCCGACTCGCCGCTGCTCTGGTCGGTGTCGCGGATGACCGCGAGCGGCGTCGCGCTCGTCCCCGGCACGATCGCTGGCGTCTCCCTGGCAGCGCACTGGGGCGGCGGCTTTTACTGGCTCGTGCCCACCGCCCTGCTCGGCATCGGCGGCGCCGTGTACAGTGCCTGGGTCCTTCTGGTCGAGATCGTCCGGTAGCGCCCTGCGGCCGTGAGTACAACAACCGCGAGGAGCTAGTCGGCCGACGCCAGCTTGGCGTGCGACTCGATCGTGATCGCACCGTTACCGTATTCCAGCCTCAAATTTGCTACCCCAAAATTAAGGACGAGGCATCGGGGAACTCGGTAGCGATCAGGTGATGAGCTTGCGGGCAGGGAAGGTTACTGCGGTCGTGGTGGCCTTGATGTTCCCGCTGTTGCTCACCGCGTGTAGTCACGCCGCCAAGCCTGTTCCCCCGTCAGTAATGCTGGGCTTTTGCGGCAGCACCCTGCAGGTGGAGCCGGACGTAGTGCTGGTGGTCTGCAATACTAATGACATTACGGCCCGCAACTTGACCTGGTCGGGCTGGGGCGAGCCGACGGCAACCGCCAAGGGTTCGGCAGTTGTTAATTTGTGTGCCTTCACCGATTGCGCCAACGGCAACTATATCTCAGTCCCTATCGAGATGGCCGCGTCAAAGATCGTGCAGTGTTCAAAGAATACGCGGGCGTACTCCACGCTACGGTACGTGTTCCCGGATGGCTCACCATTTCGGGGCATGCCGTCCGTTGAGTATTCCCCGGGGTCCGGAACCGTCCCGCCCGCGAACCAGATCGTGAGCCTCACCTGCTGACCACTTGATTGCGACTACAGCGTGGTTACCCCAGCCTCTGTGTCCACGCACTTTCGGGGACCGGAACAGCCTTATCCTTGGTACGCAGGCAGCGAGCGCACGTCCGGACCTGTTCCCGCGGTTGCCGTAGGTCCGGCACCACCCAATCAGACCAGTCGTGAGCACCTATAAGGCAGGCCATCTTGCCCCATACGCGATCATCCGACTTCTGCGTGCACAGGCAGCGAGCGCAGATCCGGGCTTGGTCGCAGGGCTGCTGCGGGTCTGGAACTTCCCACCCAGACCAGTCGTGAGCGCCGACCAGGCAGGCCACGTTGTCCCACATGGGTCACCCCACACCGATAGCCGGACACGCCATCGCGGGGTCGGCCGCCATGAGCGTGATACTCCACTATCCCGCGTTGCGGCCTGGGGGCCTAGTCGAGGGCATACACGGTCAAGTAGATCTCCGCTCGCGTTCCGGCCTGAATCGAGGCAGGGGTTGTCCGTATGCCTGTCGCTGGAACAACGCACAGGCTGCACTGTGGAAACCTTGCTGGCTTGTGCACGCGGCGGAAGACCCGCGACCTAGGTAACGCTGGCGTTTCACAGGTTATCCACTTTTCCACAGCCACGCCCGTCCACAGTCAGACAGCAGCTGACCGGTATGTTTACCCAAATCATCCACAGGCTTGTACACAGGACGCTACCCTTGTGCCCCCGGGGCTGGCGTGATAGGAGCCAGCTCTTGCGCTGGCCCTGGGCTAACCCAGGTCGCGGACGGTGCCGACCTTCGCCGGGACGCAGCAGGCGCACGGATGCGGTAACTCAGCAGTCACGTTATGCTTCCTTCCATCGTCCTCATGGGAGGCTCCGTGACGGCAGGGGCGGGAGACGAGAGCGCGCCGGGCTGCGGTCATCTGCGTGCAGCTGATGCAGACCGGGAGCAGGTCATCGACGCGCTGAAGGTTGCGTTCGCCAGGGGGTGGCTGAGCAAGGACACGTTTGACGTGGGGGTGGGCCAGGCGTTGACGTCGCGGACCTATGCTGAGCTGGCCGCAGTCACCGCGGACATCCCCGCCGGGCCGGCCAGAGCCCGGTCGCGCAGCCGGGACTTTGCCGCGCCGCCCGCGCCCCCCGTTCTGGCTAGCCAGCCTACTCACGGTCGTTCAATCGCGCGGACCGTGCGGGTCCGCCAGTGGCCCAGGGTCCTGGTTGCTGGCCTGCTCCTGGTGGTCTTCGGCGTTACGCTCGTGCCCGCCGGGCCGCGGCCAGGGGTGATCCTTCTGGGGGCGATGCTCGTCGTCCAGGCCGCAGCGCGAGGGCTGGTAAGAGTGCCTTCTGACCGGGGCCGAGGCTGGAGGTGGTGTTGATGTCCGCGCCGAACTTCCGTACCCCTGCATGCGCCAAGGCCCGGCCGCCGCTGGCATGGTGCCCTCAGCAGGGCTTCGGCCCCGATGGCAGGCGCAAGAAGGACGTCATCAAAGTGCCGAACAAAAACGAGCAACTGGACGTCGGCTGAGCATGCCTCGGTCCTGCACGGTCGAAGCGGCTGCCTGTGAGTGGTTTGAGCGCGGGTTGCCGGCCCGGCCGATCCAGGGCCGCACTCCAGTCTTCATCCCGTAACGCTGGCCGGGTGGGCCGTTGCCCAGGTCGGCGGTGCCGTCAGAAGCTTGCCTCGGCCGCCGGCGGCTGGCCGGCTTGTGGTTGGCATGGTGCGGTGGACCGCCGTGGTTGTGGTGCTGCTCAACACCGGATTTTGCCTCTTCCGCGACGGCGCGGCGGGGAGTACCCAGGGAGGTAAGCGTGGGACGGGAGGTAGTGAGGGAAGCTATGAGTAATCCGGTGGATCTGTTCAGCCTGGACGGCAAGGTCGCGCTGGTCACTGGGGCTGGCAGCGGCCTGGGCAGGCAGTTCAGTGAGGTGATGGCAGAGGCCGGCGCGGACGTGGCCTGCGCGGACATCGATAAGGAGTCGGCCGAGGCGGCGGCTGCGGCAGTGGAGGGACTGGGCCGGCGCGGTGCGGCGATCGGCTGTGACGTCACCGTGGAGGCCGAGGTCGGGGCGATGGTGACGCGCACCGTGGAGGTTCTGGGCAGGCTGGACATCTTGTTCAACAATGCCGGAATCGCCGACCCGCAGGCCCTGCTGCTCCACCAGTACCCGACCGCCGACTGGCGCGCCGTGCTGGCCGTGGACCTGGATGGCGTGTTCTTCTGCGCGCGGGAAGCGCTGAAGGTCATGGTCCGCCAGCAGTCCGGCAAGATCATCAATATTGCGTCGATGTGGGGCCTGGCCGGGTCCTCCAGTCTGTTCCCGGCGCTGGCCTATAACGCGGCCAAGGGCGCCGTGGTCAACTTGACCCGCGAGCTCGGGCTCGAGTACGCCAAGCAGGGAATCCAGGTCAACGCGCTGTGCCCAGGCTTTTATCAGACCAACCTGAGCCGCGGCGCGATCGACGACCCGCAGGTCCGGGCCATGATCACTGCCTTCATCCCGATGGGCCGGATCGCCGAGGCCGCGGAGATTAAAGGCCCCGCGCTCTTCCTCGCCTCGGCCGCCTCCGACTACGTGACAGGCCAGACCCTGGTAGCCGACGGGGGCTGCCTGGCTAAGTAGCCAGCCAGCCGACCACGCCGTGGGGGGTATGCATCGCCAGACTTGGGTGAATGTCCACTACGGCCGCTGCGCGCGCCGTCCGTGACGGCCGCCAGGCCGGCATCGCTGCCTGCCGACGCGGCCAGGACGGCTGCTGGCCGCGGGCTTGGACATGAACACGCCGGCGTTGTTGTGAGTACTGTGACGCTGAGGAGGTTTCGGTCATGACTACCGCGATCATCGGCACTGGAGTGATCGGATCGGTGATCGCCCGCCGACTCGCCTCAGGCGGCGAGACCGTGCGGCTGTCAAGCGCCGACAGTGAGTCGGCACGAGCGCTGGCCGCGCGGATCGGTGGCGCTGCGGTCGTCGCGGCCGGCAATCGCGAGGCGGTGCAGGGCGCCGGTGCCGTGGTGCTGGCGCTGCGGTTTACCGTGCTGAAGGGCGTCATCGACCAGATCGGCGGCCCGCTGGCGGACAAGCTCGTGGTCGTGCCGAGCAACCCGGTCAGCCTCGACGCGGACGGTAACGTCGTGCGTGTCCTGCCGGACGGGCAGTCCTCTGGCGAGGTGGTAGCCGGGTGGTTGCCGGCCGGGGCGCGGCTGGCCATGGCGTTCGGGACCCTGCCGGCCAATCTGCTGGAGTCCGCTGCCAACCGGTCTCCGGAGCCGGCGGTGCTGTTCTACGTGACCGGCGATGATCGTGCTGGCGAGCAGGTCGGGCGGTTGATCCGGACGGCCGGCTTCGAGCCGGTGAAGGCCGGCGGGCTCGGCCAGTCGGGCCGGCTGGAGGTGGGCGGCGACCTTCACGGTCTGGTCGTCGGCCCGGCCAAGGCGCGGTCCTTGACCGGTGCGGCCTGACACACGTCAGCACCCGGGAGCTCCTGACATGACCAGTAAGTTCACCGAGCTTGCGATTGACTGCGCCGACCCCAGCGGTCTCGCCCGGTTCTGGTGCTCGGTCCTTGACTACGGATCAGGGCTGGGCCCGGCGGGGCCGGTGCCGCTGGCCCAGCGTCCGGCGCGGGCCTTGCGCTGGGCGCTGGCCAGTGTTGCGAGCAAGGTGGCGGCGAGCAGGGCATAAGGCACGGCATCGGAGGTTGCCTGGGCCAGGGCGCCGCTCGCCGCGGCGCCGACGGCCTGCCCGCTGGCCCAGGCCAGATTGGCCAAGCCGAACGCGAGCCCCTGATTCAGACTCAGCCGATGGGCGCCGGCGCTGAGCAGGGCCGCGGCCGGCGTGAACAACGCGCCGTAACAGGGCATGCCCGCGATGAGCACGACTACCAGCCAGGACACTGACGGCAGCAGCGGAATGACCAGGCTGGCGGCGGCGGCCGCGGCCAGCGCGAGCCGGATGGGCTGCAGGGCGCCCCGGCGGTCGGACAGCCGGCCGGCCAGCGGGGCCACGCCGGCCTCGATCGCTGCCGCGGCGAGGAAGGTGGCTCCGATGACGGCGGCCGTCGCGCCGAGCCGGCTCAGCCGCAGCGGCTCGAGCACGTCCACCACGCCGAAGCCCAGACCGGCCAGCAGCGTCAGCCACATTCCGGCGAAGACCTGGCTGTCGCGCATCGCCGGCCAGGCCGCGCGCAGCCCCTGCGGCGCGGAGGCATGGGGAGCCGGGACCACGAACGCCGCCGCCATCAAGACCGTCCCGGCGACGGCAGCGCCGGCGAACGCGGGCCCAGTGCCCACCTGGCTGGCGGCAATCCCGACGAGGGGGCCGAACAGCGCCCCGACCACCGCCGCGCCCAAGGCAGTGCCCAGCAGTTCACCGCGCCGCTCGGGCGGGGCGGCGGTCGCCAGCCACGCCAGCGCCCCGGCCCACGTACAGGCGCCGCCCAGGCCCTGGACGAAACGCGCCGCGTCCAGGACGGCCGGGGCAACGGCCAGGCCGAACGCCAAGGTAGACACGCTCATCAGCGCCAGCCCGAGCAGGACCACGGTGCGGTAGCCCACCCGGGCGGCGAGCACGCCGCCCGGCAGCGCGCCGACCAAGGTGCCCAGCGGGTACGCCGCCACCAGCAGTCCGGCACCGGCCTTCGTCAGGCCGGCGACCCGCACATAGTGGGGGAGCAGGGGAGTCAGCGCGGTGAAGAACGCGGTGTCCACCAGGACGACCGCACACACGAACGCCAACAAGGCGAACATGCGGCGCGACAGCCTCAGCCGGGCCACCCCGGACACGACACCTCCACCGATTCATCCTCGCTGGTCGGCACGCTACCTGAACATACCGTCAGATGTGTCACCCCGATGTTGGCTGGCGGCGCCGACGCAGTCGACCTCACGCCGCCTTGATGAGCGGGCATCATGGCGCTCACCTGGCCCGCACTGTTGAGCCGGGCAGTCCTGCGCGGCACGGGTGACGCTGTCCGTCTTGACTGCCATTACCCGCCGGACGGCTACAGCGCCACGCTGCCGGTGACACAGGTGACGGTCCCGCCGCCGACCCAGACCTGGCCGTCGTCGTCCTGGGACACGTGTACGCGGCCGCGGCGGCCAAGCGCGGCTCCCTGGGTGGCCACGTACGGCGCGGCCAGCCGCCCAGCGGTCGGCTCTTACCCCACCGGTCCGCGCTGGTCCTCCAGCACCGCGCTGAGGGTGCGGCGGCCGACGTCCCGGAGTACCGGATTATCTTCCGAGTGGGCCAGGAACACGACCGCGAGGTTCAGTGCCCAGCCTCTGGCCCGCGCCCACAGGGCGTCGTCAACCAGCCCGCTGGCGCCGCCGGCTGCCTGGTAGGCCGACCAGAAGTCAGCCCGGCAGTCGAGCGGGAGCAGCATCCAGGCCACCGACAGGTCGCCGGCTGGGTCGCCCGCGGTGATGTCGCCGAAGTCGATCACGCCGCTGACCTGGCCGTCGTTTACCAGGATGTTCGCCGGATGCAGGTCGCCGTGCAACCACACCGGCGGGCCGTCGTAGCGGGGGGCCGCGAGCGCCGCGTCCCAGACGCGCAGCACCCCGTCCCGCACGCGCAGCACCGCGTCCCGGTCGGCTTGATCCTGGC
The DNA here is from genome assembly GCA_030045295.1 of Streptosporangiaceae bacterium. Next base: position 299 of record JASIGD010000173.1, on the reverse strand, counting down.
CGCCGATCAGAGCGAGGTTGGCCGCGAAGGTGCCGGCGCGCTCCGCCAGCGGGACGCCGCGGGACGGGTTGGCCGGCGCGTCCGCCGGGGCGGGCACGTGCAGGGCACCCAGGAATCCGCCGACGGCGACGGCGGCTCCGGCCGGGTCGAACCAGCTGGCCTGCGCCGCGGGCACGCCCGGCAGGTAGGGCACCACGCTCCAGTAGTACGGGTACCCGCAGCCGGGTACCCCGGTCCGTTCGGGATACGGGATCGGCAAGGGCAGCCGCCGGGCGAGCCCGGGCAGCCAGCGCTGCTCG
>JASIGD010000172.1 GCA_030045295.1 Streptosporangiaceae bacterium | reverse complement strand
GGCCACCCCGGAGCTGGCCGACCCGGAGCTGCGGATGGCCCGCAAGTACTTCGGCAGCGACAAGATGACCCACGACGGTCGGCACGCCTGGCTGCGCATCACGCCGCTGAAGGTCGTCAGCTGGGATTTCCGCAAGCTCGCCGACCTCGCGCCGCGTCCGGCAACGTAACATCGTCCCAGGCCGCTGGCTTTCCGGCGAAGCTTTTCGCCCGGGCCGTTCCGGGAACGTTACTGTTCGGCACGAGGGCGGAACCGCGGGCCGCGAGCCCGGGGCAGGCCGAGCGTCTACGGATGGAGACGGGATGAGCGACGAGGTGCTGGTCGAGCGCCGTGGCGCGGTACAGGTCATCGTCATCAACCGGCCGGAGGCGCGCAACGCGCTGAACGGGGCGGTCGCGGCGGGGGTGCGCGACGCGGTCGACGCGCTTGACGCGGACGGCGAACTGCGGGCCGGGGTGCTCACCGGAGCCGGCGGCACGTTCTCGTCCGGGATGGACCTCAAGGCGTTCTTGCGCGGCGAGTCGCCCTTGTTCCCCGGCCGTGGCCTGTGCGGCATCACCCAGACGCCGCCGCGCAAGCCGCTGATCGGCGCGGCCGAAGGCTGGGCCCTGGCCGGGGGATTCGAGCTGCTACTGGCCTGTGACCTGGTCGTCGCGGGCGCGTCGGCGCGGTTCGGTGTCCCCGAGGTCAAGCGCTCGCTGGTGGCCGGCGCCGGCGCGGCGCTGCTGCTGGCCCAGCGGGTGCCCCGGGTCCTGGCCCTGGAGCTGCTGTTGACCGGCGATCCCGTAGACGCCAAACGGGCGGCCGAGATCGGGCTGGTCAACCGAGTCGTGGCGGACGGCATGGCGCTGGAGGAGGCCGTGGTGCTGGCCGATAGGATCGCCGCCAACGGTCCGCTGGCGGTCGTGGCCACCAAGCAGATCGCGTACCGCGGCGGCGACTGGACGGCCGAACAGCGCTGGGACGAGGCGGCCAGGCTGATGCAGCCGGTCTTCACCTCGCAAGACGCGCGAGAAGGAGCCCGTGCGTTCGCCGAGAAACGCGCGCCGGTGTGGCAGGGACGCTAACGTGCACATGGGAGCGGGCCACCTCTAGGCCCCAGATTAGGAGGATGCCATGAGCGTGTACCGGGTGATCGACGTGATCGGCACCAGCACCCAGTCGTGGGAGGACGCCGCGGTGACGGCGGTCGCTACCGCGCGCAAGTCACTGCGCGACCTCAGGGTCGCCGAGGTGGTCCAGCAGGACCTGCACATCGAGGAAGGCGGCGAGGTCGTCTTCCGCACCAAGCTGCGGCTCTCCTTCAAGTACGAGGACCCCGAGTAAGGACCCGTACCGGCCCGCTCTGGTTACCTGTTGTGCCGCTCGAACCAGGCCAGGATCTCTGCCGGTCCGGTTACCCGTGCGGAACCGCCGTCTCGGGCTCGTCGTCGAGGTAGCCCGGCACCCACCGGAGCACTTCGGCCCTGAATTCGGCCTCGCACTCGAGCTGGCACAGTACGCCGATGCCGGCCGTGGAGACGCGGTGGATCAGCACGTAAGAGGGGGGCAGGTTGAACTTGCGCGAGACGCTGGCCGGGCGCACGTCGGTGACGCGGGCGGCCTCGCCGCGCAGCCATTCGCGGGTGAACTTGAAGGAGTCCGTCTTGGACGGCTCGGCCATCGGCGCCAGGAACGCGTGCAGCGCATCCAGGTCGACCTCGATGCCGGGCCGGAGGAACCCGTGGGCGCGAAGCTCGTGTTCCACGGCCTCGATGTCGATTCGGTCCTCATCTTCGTGCATGATCCGCAGCAGGCGCCCGAAGAACGAGGGCAGCCCGTCCGGCAGCCTGTCGACCGCGCCGAAGTCGAGCACGCCCAGCCGGCCGTCGTCGAGCAGCCGGAAGTTGCCCGGATGCGGGTCCGCGTGCAGCATCCCGGCGCGTGCCGGGCTGGAGAGCAGGAACCGGACGAGCAGGATGCCAGCGCGGTCGCGCTGCTCCTTGCCGCCGCCGCTGATGACCCTCGACAGCGGGGTGCCGTCCATCCACTCGGTGACTAGGACGTGCGGAGTTCCCATCACGACATCCGGGACGTAAATCTCGGGGTCGTCCGCGTACGCCCGGGCGAAGGCGCGCTGCGCCTGCGCCTCGAGTTCGTAGTCGAGTTCTTCGGCGACCCGGTCGCGCAGCTCGTCCAGCAGCGGCTTGACCTCCAGCCCGGGCATCAGCAGCCCGAACAGCCGCCCGGCCCGGCTGAGCTGGGTGAAGTCGCTGATCAGCGCGCGCCCCGCCCCGGGGTACTGGATCTTCACCGCGACCCGCCGGCCATCCTTCCAGATCGCCTCGTGCACCTGCCCGATGGACGCCGCCGCGGCAGGCGTGTCGTTGAACTCGGCGAAGTTCTCCCGCCAGGCCTCACCCAGGTCGTTCACCAGGACCTGGTGCACGCTGCGCGCGGGCAGCGGCGGAGCGGACTCCTGCAGCCTGGTCAGCGTGGCGCGGTACGGCTCGGCTATCTCCGGCGGCAACGCCGCCTCGAAGATCGACAGTGCCTGGCCCAGCTTCATGGCGCCGCCCTTGAGCTCGCCCAGCACCCTGAATATCTGGTCGGCCGTACGTCGCTGTATCTCCTCGGCCACGACCTCGGCCGGCCTTCCGCCGATCCGCTTCCCCATTCCGATCGCGGTGCGCCCGGCCAGCCCGATCGGCAGCCGGGCTAGCTTCGCGGCCCGCGTCAGGGCATTGCCCGGCACATCGTTCACACGAGCATTCTCCCGTACTACGGGGTGCGCTTGGTACCTGTTCTCGTACGGTGCCGCCTGCAGCTCTGTCATCTCGCTCCCTCCCCCTCCGCGTCTGCTTGCACCTATCCTCTGCAACCCACGTTAGGCAGCGCCCGTTACCGCATAGTTACGGCTAATCGGACTCGGCGGAAGATCGTTACGGTATCGCGGAATCGGGGTGTCGGCTTCGCGACACCCGCGGCGACCCGTCCGCGGTCGCCGCGCCGCACGCGCACGCCGGGTGCGGCGGCCAGGTCCGGCGGCGCCACTGCCAGTCGGGCAGGACCACGTCCAGCGTCCCGTTCACGGTGGCCGGCGCGGGCCCGGCCCGGTCGATCAGCGCGAGCGCCTGCGCGGACGCGAGTGCGGCCGTCATCGCGGCGAGCACCGCGTCACAGGCCTGCGGCCTTGCCCGGGTGAACGTGGCCTGGGCCAGGATCTTCGGCCATTGCGGGTCGCCTTCGGCCTTGCGCAGGTCGACGCACCGCAGGCAGGCCGACCGGGCCGGCCGAACCAGCGGGCCGACGACGCCGATCGCCTCTCCCGTCCCGACGGCCAGATGCGGCACGCGGTCGCGCATGAGGCCGTCGACCAGGTCCGGCAGGGTCAGCCCGGTGAGGATGGCCAGGTCGGGGATCGCGCCGTCGTCGCAGGTCCTGACCTCGGGGGCGGCCCGCTCGACCGCCCGCGCGGCGCCATCTTGCCGTGCCTGGCCCAGGTCCGCCTGGATCAGCCCGGCGGGCGCGAGATCGGCGGGTTCGGCGGGCTCCGGGTCCGTGCACGCGACGTGCCCGACGCCCGACGCCGCGAGCAAGCTGGCCACGCACGCGCCGGTCCGGCCCGCCCCGTGCACCCGCACGAACGCGGCTCGCCGGCGGGCCAGGGTGCGCGCCCCGCCGTCCCCGTCTCCGTACGCCAGCGACGCGGTGGCCAGTTCCGGAGCGAGCCGGGACCGCACCTGATCGGGGAGCGCGGCATGCAGCTGCGCCGGGAAATCGTCCAGCACGCCCGCGGCGGCCAGCAACGCGAGCACCCGGCTGGCCGCCTCCGCCGGAACGCCGTACGCCTCGGCGGTGACAATCAAGCCCTCGCGGTCGCGGCTCCCGTCGAGCAGGCTGATCACCGCCGCGGCCCGGCCCAGTCCACCCAGCGCGACCGCCCGCCGCGGATCCACGCCCAGCTGGATCGTGTCGCGATCCCGCCACAGCGGCAGCAGCCCCGCCTTAAGCGCCGGTCTCATGAACACATGCTGACACCTGTCAGTGACATTCCGCGCTCACCGCTCGGCGCACGCCATCAACGTGGACAGTTACCTCGCTATTTCCGAAGGTTTCTGTCCACGGTCTCGACACAGGGGCGCGTGGCCGCCTTGCTGACGGCGAGCCTTCGAGGCTACCGGGTGCCTCGGTCGCGCGGCCGCGGCCATCTCGGCCCGGAGGTCAGCACCAGGGTGAAGATGAGCGCGGCCAGCGGCAGAGCCGGAACACCGTCCGCCGCGGTCGCGATGAACAGCCCGGACAGGCTGGCGCCGGCCACGAGCCCGATCAGCACGCCGAAGCGCCGCACGCCGTGCGGCGTGCCTTGGTCCGGCCGCACCAGCGAGCTGACCAGCCCGGTCAGGGTTCCGGTCAGGTACGTGGTCGACACCTCGGCCAGGCCCATGTCCTTGACCGCGGCCGACTGCACCCCCATGGCGGCCGCGGCCACGGCGAGCAGGCAGTACTGCGCCCACCCGGCCGGGCTGGCCCCGCTGATCTCCCACCCGACCGCGAACCCGGCTAGGAGTACGAGTTCGGTGCGCAGCGCCCAGCTGATGTCCCGGGACACCGCGTCGTCCCGGTCCGCGTCATCGCCCGGCCCCCCGCTAGCGCCGGGGCCGCCCGTCCTGACCCGGTACGCGATCAAGGTGCCCCCGGCCACGCCCGCGATATAGCCGGCGATTGACACGGCGGTGTGGCTGGCCAGCGACAGTGACCCGCGGGCCACGGCCAGCCCCCACAGCACGATGTTGCCCGTCATCACGCTGGTGAAGACGCCGCCGAGCCGGGTGAAGCTGGCCACGTCCATCGCCCCGGAAATGAATGTGAGCGCGATCGCGATCTGCGTCATGAGCTGCTGTCTCGGCAGGGCGTTCATAGCCCGCTAGGAGATCACCTCCGGCCGCCACCGGGCAAACCGGCCCACGCCAAACCGGCCCACGCCCAACCAGCTCAGCCCAACCAGCTCAGCCCAACCAGCTCAGTCCGGGTTGACGCGGACCGCCCGAGCCCAGTGCGGAGCCTCCGGGGCGCCCGAGCCGAGCAGCCCGACCACGACTCGCGTCCCCTTGGGAGCCGCCGAAGGCCACGGCGTGTACCCGTCGGTCAGCACGACAGTGACCGCGGGCCGGGGCCGCAGCGCGGCCGCCGCCGCGATGCCGGCGCCCATGTCGGTGCCGCCGCCGCCGACCAGCTCGACCTGGCGGGCCGACGAAACGCGCTGGGCGGGCGCAACCGCGGTGTCGCAGGCCAGCACGCGGACCTGCCGGATCATCCCGAGCGCCCGCAGCAGCCCCTCGACCTCGGCGAGCGCCGCCGCCAGCAGGTCCGCGGTCATGCTGCCCGAGGTATCGCAGACCACCGCGACCTCGGGCACCGGCCGCCGCAGCGCCGGGAGCACGACCTGGCCGGCCACGGCGGACCGGCGCGACGGCCGCCGGTAGGAGTAGTCGACCGCCCCCGAGACCTCGGCGACGGCCCGGCGCAGCTCGGCCGCGAGCAGGGTGCGCCAGTCGACCTTCGGGTTGAGGACCTCCTCCGCCCAGCGCAGCAGCCCGGCCGGCACGCTCCCGGGCAGCTTGCCGTGGGCGATGACGTCCTGCGCGAGCTGCCGCCGCAGCAGTTCGGCCTGCCAGCCCGGCAGCCCGCCCGGACCGTCGCCCGGCCGCGGCACCCCGTCCGCGCCGCTTCCGCAGTCAAGCCAGCCCCCCGCCGCTTCCCCTTCGCCCGTTTGGCCCGAACGATCCGTGGTTTCTCCGCTCGCTCCCCCCTTCGCCGCCCGGGCGGGCCGAGACCGGATGGCGTCGAAGTACTGTTCGGCCAGCAGGCCATCCTGGGCGCCGAGGTCATGCGGGACGACCGGCCTGCCCGGCAGGTCGAGCCCGGCCGGAATCAGGTCGTCGTTGATCTCCGCGTCGGCGGCCCGCACCCAGGTGCGCGCCTCCTCCGGCCCTACGCCGACCGCCTCGGCCCGCTCTCCGTGGGTCCGTAGCAGGTGACAGACGTGGTGCACGAGCACGCTGCCGAACTGCGCCGGGGTCCACTCCGCCGCCAGGTCCGGGTCGGCGCGCATCCGCCAGCTCTGGTCGACCGACACGGTCCCGCTGCCGGGTTCGGCGATCACCTCAGCCCCGAAGACCCCGGTGGCCAGGTAGGGAAACCGGGTCGCGGCCCATAGCCGGGCGCCGGCCAGGCCGCCGATCTCGCGCTCAGCCACCGCGGGTCAGCCCTGAAGCAGCCCGGCGTCACGCAGGACGGGGGCGAACAGGTGGACCTCGGCGGGCAGCGCCGCGCCGTCCGGGCGGCACTTGGCCAGCACCCGCGCGGCCACGGCGGCCACATCCGGCGCGGCGTCCGCG
>JASIGD010000171.1 GCA_030045295.1 Streptosporangiaceae bacterium | reverse complement strand
CCCGCCCCGCGCTGCGCCGCGCGCGTCCCTCGCTGCGCCGCGCGCGTCCCTCGCCCGGCCACGCGGGCGCTTGAACTCGCGGCCCTGGCGAAGGCGGCAGCCAGCCTTCGCTGATCCTGCGGGCGCTTCGCCTCGGTGACATCAGCGGCGGCTTCGGCGGCACGCAGCGATATCTCGTCCGGTTCGGTTTCGGATTCGGCCATGGCGTACACGTACCCACCAGCGCAGGCAACCCACCTAATGCCGCGTCAGGGAACCTCTGCCCGCACTCAGCGCGAGCCGACCGGCGCTGGCTGGCCATCGGCTGCCGGGCCGGCGTTCGCGAGAACCGGCTCAGTTGGGGTTGTACGGCGTGTACCTGAGATCCGGGGCTGGCCGGGACGTCGTGGTCCGCAGCATCGAGGCTTCCCTTGACAGCAGCGCACGTTCGGCGTTCAGCCTGCGCAGGGTACCGGACTCAGCCAGGAGGGCCTGTCGTTCGGGCAGGTCAATGACCACGGAGGCGGCGACGAGGAACGACAGCAGGACCGGCTCGTCGGGCAGCTCCTCCACCCTCACCGTGGCACCGCCCGATGCGGTGAGCGCGTCCAGATACGCGCGGAACGCAGCCTGAACGGCGTGCACCACGGGCGGCGCAGCAGTCAGGTCGACCACATCGTCGGCGAGCGGCTCGATCTCACCCTGGAAATACGGCAGCGTCTGGTCGAGCCCAAGCAGCCTGAATCGCTGCGTACCCACGGTGACCAGGTCAAACCGGCCATCTTCGTACTCTTCGACCCGGCGGACGGTCGCTGTGCAGCCAATCTCATACAGTGAGTGAACCCCCTCCACCCCGGTCTCGCGGCCCTTGCGGATCGCGATCACGCCGAAGCGCCGGGGCTCGGGCCCGCCGAGCAGGTCCCGGACGAGCCGCCGGTACCGCTCCTCGAAGATGTGCAGCGGCAAGAGCATGCCGGGATAGAGCACCGCGCCGAGCGGAAACAACGGCAGCTTCTCGCTCATACGACGAGACACTACGCGCAGGGGGCCTTTATGTCCCGGGGCGGCAACCCCGGTCTTACGGCAACAGGACGATCTTGCCCAGGGTGTGGCCCGATCCCAGCAGGCGGTAGGCGTCCTGGACCCGGTCGAGCGGGAACGCTGCCGTTATCGGGACCTCCAGCCGGCCGGCCGCGATCAGCTCCGCCAGCTCGGCGAGCACGCTCGCGCTGGCCCCGGCCGCGTTTCCCTCGGCCTTGACGCCGTACTTCGCAACGGCCTCGAAGTTGGCGATCGTATCGATGCGGGACGGCTGCACGCCGAGCTCGAGGGCCAGTTCCACGTAGTCCGCGCCAACCGTGTCGATAAACGCGTCCACCTTGCTGGCCGCCTGGCGGATCCGGCCGGCCACCCCCTCGCCGTAGGCCACCGGAACGACCCCGTGTCCGGCCAGCCATTCGTGGTGGGGCTCACTGGCCAGCCCGATCACCGTGGCCCCGGCCAGCCTGGCCAGCTGGACTGCGATTGACCCGACCCCGCCGGCGGCTCCGGAGACCACCACGGTGTCGCCCTGGGTCACCGCGACCGCCCGCACGGCCGCGTAGGCCGTGGCTCCGGCCACGTACAGCGCCCCGGCGACCTCCCAGGGCACCCCGGGCGGCTTGACGGTCAGGTCCTGCGCCTCGACCACGACGTACTCGGCCTGACTAGCCCGATTGTCCGTGAAGCCGATGACCTCGTCACCAACGGAGAAACCAGTCACTCCCGGACCGGTCTCGGCGACGATCCCGGCCAGGTCGCTGCCCTGACCGGACGGAAACGTGGCTGGCCATCTGGCGTGCAGCAGACCTGCGCGGATCTTGGCCTCGCCGGGGTTGATCCCTGCCGCCTTGACCTGGATCAGCACCTGACCGGGACCCGGCACCGGCCGCGGCACATCCACGACCTTCAGGACGTCAACCCCCCCATACTCATCGAACCGCACTGCTTTCACTGCCGTACCTCCTTGTCCGGCTGTTGCCAACCGTCAGCGGTTCCCCTTTATGCCAGCCCGCGTGCGGCGAGTACGAACCGTGGCAGCCGGCAGCCCGGTTCGATGCGGTCACCCGTCCCGTCTGGCCAGCATCTGCCGGCGCGTCCCCCGCCCAGGGTCCGGCGTGTCATGCTGGTCCAGCAGCACGAAGCGCGCGGGCAGCAGCGACGCGGGCTCTCCGGGTCCCAGGCACCACTCAGGCGAAAGACCAGGGCGCGCGCACCGGGCTTCGGCCGTGAACGCCTCCCAGCCGAGCAGCCCGCCGGGCGCCACCGCGTCGGCCGCGGCGGCGAAAACGCCCGCCGCCCAAAAGCCGGTGCACACCACGAGCGCGTACGAGCCCGGCGCCGGGTGCCAGGTGCCGAGGTCCGCGTGGACCAGCGTGATCAGGCTATCCAGGCCTCGCCGGCGAGCCTCGCCGGCGAGCATCGCGAGCGCTCTCTCCGAGACGTCCACCGCCGTTACGTGCCGCCCGTGCGCCGCGGCCAGCAACGCGGTGCCGGATGCGCCGCACGCCAAGTCGGCCACCGGTCCATCCGGCTGATCCAGCTCCAGCGCGCGTACCGCGACCGGATGAGCGACGAAGGACGGCACGAAACCGCCGGCGTACCTGGCGTTCCACCTGAGCCGGTCGGGATGGCTGTCCGGTAGGAGTTCCTCGCCTGAGCCAGCTGCGGACATGATCGTGGATACTACGTGCTGGATAATTACCGCACTGAGTGCCAAAATAGGACGTCAGGCAGTCTGCTGCGGCAAGGGAGACCGATGGCGAGCACGAGCGAGTGGTTCGAGACGGTCGAGGAGGCGCGGAGGAGAGCCCGGCGGCGCTTGCCGAGATCGGTATACCTGTCGCTGGTGGCCGGCACCGAGAAGGGCACCACGCTGCGGGACAACGTGGCCGCGTTCAGCGAGCTGCGGTTCGTCCCGCCGCACGTCGCGGACCTGCCCGCGACCAGGCAGATCGACACCTCGGTCCTCGGGCAGGAGATCTCGCTGCCGGTGATCGCGTCGCCGACCGGCGTCCAGGCCGTGCACCCCGAGGGCGAAGTCGGAGTGGCGCGCGGGTCGGCCGAGGCGGGCACGGCGATGGGTCTGAGCTCCTTCGCCAGCATGCCGGTAGAAGACGTGGCCGCCGTGAACCCGAAGACGTTCTTCCAGGTCTACTGGTCGGGCGGTAAGGACAAGATCCTGGAGAGGATCGAACGAGCGCGCCGGGCCGGCGCGCAGGCGCTGATCGTCACCCTGGACTGGTCGTTTTCCAACGGCCGGGACTGGGGCAGCCCGGCGATACCGGAGCGGATGGATCTGCGGGCCATCGTGCGCCACGCCCCCGAGGGCCTCGTCCGGCCGGGTTACGTCAGCCGGTGGCTGCGCAGCGGCGGCCTGCCCGACCTCACCGTGCCCAACATGGCTTCTCCCGGCGAGCCCGCTCCGACGTTCTTCGGCGTCTACGGCGAGTGGATGCGGACCCCGCCGGCCAGCTGGGCCGACATAGCCTGGCTGCGCGGGCAGTGGAGCGGACCGTTCATGGTCAAGGGCGTGATGCGGGCCGACGACGCGCGCCGCTGTGCCGACGTCGGCGCTACCGCCATCTCGGTCTCCAATCACGGCGGCAACAACCTGGACGGCACCCCTGCCTCCATCCGGGCGCTGCCCGCCGTCGCCGACGCCGTAGGCGCCCAGGTCGAGGTCCTGCTTGACGGCGGGATCCGGCGCGGCAGCGACGTGGTCAAGGCGCTGGCGCTCGGCGCCCGCGCGGTGATGATCGGCCGTGCCTACCTGTGGGGGCTGGCCGCGAACGGGTCAGCGGGGGTGAAGAACGTGTTCGACGTGCTCCGCGGCGGCATCGACTCGACGCTGCTCGCGCTGGGCCGGCCCTCGGTTCACGACCTGTCCGGAGAGGACATCATCGTCCCCGCGGATTTCTCCCGCGGGATGCCCAAGTAAGGTCCCCCGCCCGGGGCTGCCTTCCCGTAGCCACCAGCGGCAGCAGCGGCCGGGCGGTCCGCTGTTCGGCGCAGCCTTGCCAGACTCCGATGCTGTACGCGATGTCGTCGAGCAGCCGCGCGGTGACGTAACGCCCGGGGTCAAGCGGCGGCCGCCGGTCCAGCCAGTCCAGCAGCGGCGGGGCGAGGACCAGCGCGGCCAGCGGCAGCCGGAGCCGCCGCGCCGCGACCGCCGCGGGCACCGCCACCGGCCACCAGGTCCGGGAAATGGCGCTGCCCAGGGGCCTGCCCGCGGTGAGCGTCCCGCCGCCAGCCAGCTGGGCCGCGAGTCGCCAGGAGGTCCGGGCCGACGGACGGGGCCATTCCTCACCGGTGACCTGGGCCAGGCGCCGGGCCAGCAGCGCGATGCTGGCGCCGACGAACGCGGCGCCGGCAGCCGGGCGGCCGGATGCTGCGGCCAGCCAGGCCAGGGCGGTCCAGCGGGATACGTAGAGCGGCCGTACCGAGCCGGGATGACGCAGTTCCAGGGCCGCGGCCGATGCGCCGTACTCTTTCCGCCGGGCGAACCACTCGCGCAACCGGACCCGGTGCTGATGCGGCATGGTGGCGGCGGGCTCGTAGCGTACCCGCCAGCCGGACGCGGCGAGCCGCCAGACGAAATCGACGTCCTCGCCCACCTGCATGTTCTCGGCGAAACCCGGCCCGGCTGCGGTCCTCCTCACCACCAGGGCCGCTCCCGGCACGTAGGGGACGCGCGAGCCCGGGCGGACGACGCTGGGGCGCGCACCCATGTCGAGAGTGGAACTTGCCCCCTCGTACCGGGCCAGCCAGGTCCGCCCGGGCGCGTCCGGGACGATGCGCGGTGCGACCGCGCCCACGGCCGGGTCCGCGAAGTGCGGCAGAAGCGCGTCGAGCCAGCCGGACCCTGGCACGCAGTCCGAGTCGACGAACGCGACAAGCGGCGTGTCCGCCGCCTTGAGGCCGGTATTCCTGGCCGCGCCGGGCCCGCCATTTTCCGGCCGCCGCAGGACGCGCGCTCCGCCCTCGGCCGCGATCCGCGCTATCGCGGCCGGATCGGCGGAGCAGTCATCGACCACGATCACCCGCGGCATCCGCGCCAGTCCGGCCAGACACCGGACGAGCTCGTCCTGGCGGTCGCGGACCGGGATCACCACCGTGACATCCCCGGGCGCCCAAGAGCCTGCCAGCGCGGCCAGGTTCTCCGCGGGATGCGCGATTCCGGTATCGAGCAGGCGCCGGGCCAGCGCGCGTTCCTTAGGGTTATCCGGTACCGGTGTTCCGGACCACCAGCCGGCTACCTGACGGGCGCCGGACGGCGTGAGCCGGAGCACCCGGATGGGGGAACCGCCAACGAGCACCGTTCCGCCTGCGAGCGTGCGCGAACTCGGGTCCGGGCGCAGGCAGAGTCCCGCGGGAGCGAGCTCGTCTGCTGGCCCCGGGCCGAGGGGACCCGCGGCTCGGGGCGGGCGGACCACGGTCTACTGGGCGACGAACCCGGCCAGCGGGCTCTCGTCGCAGCTGCGCGGTGGTGGCCGGCGGCCGATGGTTACCATGACCCGGCGGTGCGAGTGGTCGGCTGACGGGAGGGGCCGGGCCCTCGCTCCGGCATCCCCGGCCGCCGCGAGCGCCGCCTCGCCGTGGCCCCGCACGCATTCCGGGTCGGGTCCGTCCAGTGGCAGGCCGGTGAAGAACTTGGCCGCCATGCAGCCGCCGCGGCATGAGTCGAAGGACCCGCACGAACGGCAGGCTCCCCCGTTCTGCGGCTGGCGCAACCCGGCGAAGAGC
>JASIGD010000170.1 GCA_030045295.1 Streptosporangiaceae bacterium | reverse complement strand
TCCGGGCATGCGGCGCTCAGTGTCCGGGTGGATCATGCAGTCCTCGCCTAGCCGGCGTCCTCCGGCTACCCCTCGACATCCCCGCCCGGGGGAACCGGTCATGCTGAGCGCTTGGCGGCTTCGACGAGGGGCATGAAGAGTTCGTCCACTATCTCCAGAACCCGTTCTTCCGGCAAGGGCTTGAGCGTCATGAGCAGGTCGTGGCGCATCAGGTCGAACGGCATGGTCAAGATGGCGCGAGGGGTCTTGTCGAGGTCAATTTCGCCGCGCTCGTGCGCCCGGCGGAGGACCTCCGAGGACCAGAGCGGGCGGTCGCTGATGAGCTTCTCGCGGACCTGAGCCGGGGTGAGGCCGGTGCTGGCAAGCAGGCCGGAAAAGGCGGCGCTGACAACCGTGACGAAGGCGACCCGCCCGCTGGCGAAGCCGCTCAGCATGCTGATCATGTCGCCGCGCAGGCTCCCGGTGTCGGGGATTTCCACAGGATGCGTCGCGCCGTAGTGATGGATGGCGTCGAGCACGAGGTCGTCCTTGCGAGGCCATCGCCGGTACAGGACGGCGACTCCCGTCCTGGCCCGGGCCGCCACGGACTCCATCGTCAGCCTGGCGAAGCCGACCGACACCAGTTCCTCCCACGCGGCCTCGAGCAGCGCGGCTTCAAGCTTCTCCCCGCGCCGCCGCTGGCGGGGCCGCTCCTGCTGCATCTGCTCCGTCATGCCAACAGGATACGTCCAGGCAGTCGATAAGAGAGGTTTGCATTCTTTAACGGTACGTCTTATTCTCCATAAGAGAATGATTAATCTCTTACGGAGAGGGTGTCATGGCAACGACACCAGCGCCGGCAGCCGGCAAGCTCGACCCGAAAGTGGTCAAGACCGCCCTGATCCTCATCGTCGGCTTGATGGCCGTTATCTTCGACACCACGATCGTCAGCGTTGCCCTGCACACGCTCGCGCTGAGGATGCACACCTCGGTGACGACAATTCAGTGGGTGACCACCGGCTACCTGCTGGCACTCGGCATCGCGGTGCCGCTCAGCACCTGGGGCCTGCAGCGCTACGGCGGCAAGCGGCTGTGGATGTTCTCCCTCTCCGTGTTCTTGATCGGCTCGATCGGCTCTAGCCTGGCATGGAACGTCGGCTCGCTCATTGGCTGGCGGGTGGTCCAGGGCATCGGTGGCGGCCTCATGCTCCCGCTGATGACGACGCTCATTTTCCAGGCGGCGGGCGGCAAGTCGCTCGGCAAGCTCGTCACCTACGTTGCACTGCCAGCGCTGCTCGGGCCGATCCTCGGTCCGCTAATCGGCGGCGCCATCCTGACCCACCTCAGCTGGCGCTTCATGTTCTGGGTGAACGTGCCGTTCTGCACCGTGGGACTGCTGCTCGCCTGGCGCCACATAGCCGGTGACGCGCCTGCCCGGTCCGACCTAACCCGGCGGCCAAGGCTCGACGTTCCGGGTCTCTTCCTCCTCGCGCCCGGCACCGTGGCCATCCTGTTCGGCCTGGCCAACGCCGGGACCTCCGCCGGGTTCGGCCACCCTGACGTCATCATCCCGCTCGTGGTCGGCGTCGCGCTGCTGGCCGCCTTCGCCATCTACGCCTTGCGCAAGAGCCAGCCCCTCGTCGATGTCCGGCTGCTGGCCAAGCGGTCCGTCGCCTCGTCGAGCGCGGTGCTGTTCTTCTCAGGATTCTCGCTCTACGGCGCGATGCTCCTGATGCCCCTGTACTACCAGGACGTCCGCGGCACCACCGCGCTGGCGGCTGGCGTAATGCTCGTACCGCAGGGCGTCGGCGCCGTCATGTCCCGCACCGTCGCCGGGAGCAAGATCGACAGGTACGGGTCGCGCCGCATTGCCCTGATGGGCTTCGCCGTCGTCGCCGCCTCGACTGTGCCGTTCGCCTTCGCCGGGCCGCACACCAGTGACTTGCTGCTCGCCCTGTGGATGGTCGTCCGCGGGTTCGGCCTTGGCTGCGTCACCATGCCAGTGATGGTCGCTGGCTACATCGGCCTGGACAATAAGCAGATCCCCCACTCCAGCGTGCTCACCCGGACCACCCAGCAGATTGGCGGCTCGTTCGGCACCGCCGTCCTCGCGGTCATCCTCGAGGGCGCCATCGTCTCGCATCACGGAGAGCTGGCCGACGCGTTCCGCATTGCGTTCTGGTGGTCCGTCGGCTTCTCCGCCGTCGCTGTGCTGCTGTCCCTCTGGCTGCCGGGTGCCCAGCGTACCCAATCCGCTGAGGACGCCGCCCCGGCCCCTCAGCCCGCACTGGTCGCCGACAGGGACTGACCTTGCGGACGAGCCACTCGAAAGCACCCGATGCGTTCCGCCCGGGCGACAGCGACGTGGCCTAGCTGCCAGCCCTAAGCACCCTGGAGGCTGGCAGCCTGCCTACCGACCTAAGCATCTATACGTCGTTGAAGCTCTTCGCGCAGCATGGTTCCTCTGCCGCGTAACATGCCCCGGAGTGACGATGAGTTCTGGGGCCGTGTTCGTCCAACCTCTTGACGGTGGTGCACCGGCCCGCCATAGGACGAAGGAGACCTATGAGTCCGCGAATCGTCTCGGCTGCCGAGCGGGTGGCCGTGCCGGAAGTCAAAACGCTCCACCACGACACGTACCCGGAGGCTTGAGGTGACCGGCACTCAGAGCGAGAACCCGCAGGACCAGGTGCTGCTGGACTTTCTCGCTGCCCAGCGCGCCGCGGTGCTGGCCATCGTGGCGGGGCTGGACGAGCAGGCGTGGCACCGGTCTGTGGTGCCGTCGGGCTGGACGCCGGCCGGGCTGGTCGAGCACCTGGGCGGCGCCGAGTGGCACTGGTTCCAGGGGGTGGTGACCGGCGCAGTACCCGAGCCGCCACCCGGAGATGAGGAGCTGCCCCCTTATGACCCGACGGCGGCGTTCGTCAGTGACCTGCCGTCAGCGGAGATCATCGCCTTCTACCGTGACCAGTGCGCCCAATCGGATGCCGTGCTGGCGGTGACGCCGCTGTCGGCGCAGCCGCGGGGCAAGCACGGCGTTCCCGGGCAGGACGAACCACCGGATGTGCGCTGGGTCGTGCTGCACATGATCGAGGAGACCGCGCGACATGCCGGTCACCTGGACATCGCCAGGGAACTGCTGGACGGTCAAACCAGGCTCGGGCGGCGCTAACCGAGCTCGGGCCGCCCTGACCGGCCCGGCATCGACGGAGCCCGGACACGGCTGTCGTCATGCGGCAGCGCGGGCCTGGTGCACTATCCGTGCAGGATGCCGAGCAGTGCAGCGGCGAGGTCTCAGGCGGGTCGCAAGGCCTGCAGGCCTGTACGTGCGATGATGCGCGAAATGAAGACCGCCCGCATGAGATAAATGAGACTGAGCTGAGACTAGAAACGTCACAATTCGGGCAGGCACGTGCGTCAGCGCACGAGACGGCTGAGGAACGCCAGGACTCGCGGGCGGCGAAGCGCCCATTCCATTGAGGTGACATCGAGCACTGCGAAGTTGCGCATGCTGCCGTCGGTGCCCAGTCCGGTCACCTGGACCGGCCCGTAGCCGAAGTCGCAGGTGCGCTTATAGGCGCGGTGCAGGTGCCCGTGCATGAGATGGGCCGGGCGCACGGCATCCACGATCCGCTGCAGCCGCCTGCGGTTCGCATCGTTGCGCGCCAGGTCGGAGGGGCTCCATTCCGATGGCGGGGGCGGGAAGGCGTGAGGGACGGCGGACGGGCAGTCGTGGCACACCATCACCTCGGCCGTGCCATCGCCGATGATCGCCGCCTCCTGCTCGCTGGTGATCTCCTCCTGCGGCCACCAGTCATGACCGAGCCGGCGGACGGCCTTGTCCAGGCTGACTCCGCCGCCACAGGCAAGCCACCCGCGGCCGTGCCAGTGCCAGCGGTGCCCGCGCGGCAGATGGTAGATACGGTCCAGGATCGGAACCCGCCCGTCCGGGATGGCGGCGCTGGCCATCTGGGCCAGCTGAGTGAAGTCCTCGTGGTTCCCGTCGATGAACCACAGCTCAGCGCCGACCTGGCCCAGGGCCGTGCTGACGGCAGTGAGGTAGCGCCGTCCTTCGTCATCGGGCCAGATGCCGAAATCGCCCAGCTGCAAGATGAGGCGCCGCTGTTCGTCGGCCAGCAGCTGCGGCACGCGGTGGATCACGTTCAGCGCCCAGTACCGGTTGCCGTGCCAGTCCCCGGCGACCAGGACGCGGCCGGGTGCGATATCACCCGCCGTGGGCGGCCCGTACGTCATGCCCGCTTTTTATCTCATGCGTGGGTGGACTGTGCGGCAAACGCGGCGGTTGGCGGCGCGAGGGTGAAGACCCCTGTCCGGCACCCTGGACTTTGGTGCCGCGAGCGGGACGGCGAGCGCTGAGGACGCCTGCGCCGAGCCCGTCGCGAGGACGGCGAATGAGCCTTGCTGATAAGTCAGGCCCGCGAGCGCTGGAGCCGACGCGCGCTCGGCCGCGGCTCGCGTACGCGAACCGGCCGATGCGGGCCAATGCAAATGCCCGGCGCCCAGCGCATCCGGCTGGCTCAGCGAGCAGGGCGCCACATGGCGGTCAGCGGGGGCGCGCCCTTAGGCGGGTTCAGCACCTCGGTCACCTCGAACCCGAAGTGCTCATACAGCGGCACGGTTTCCGGCTTGGACGACTCCAGGTAGGCGGGCAGGCCGGCCTCGTCGGACCGTGCCAGCCCAGACCGCAGCAAGACGCTGCCCACGCCCTTGCCCTGGTGCACGGGATCCACGCCGATCGCAAACAGGTACCAATGCCGCTCGCGCGGGTGGTGCTTGGCCATGTGGGCGGTCAGGTCGCTGGCCGGACCCAGCCTGGCGCCCAGCGCACGGGTAAAGCCCGGCAGGGCCCGTGCCTGCTCGCGGCCGGTCGGCAGCCAGTGCTCAGGCGGCAGCCAGACTGCCCCGCCGACGATAGCGGCGCCGTCGACGGCAACCTCGACGCCGCCGTACTTCAGAGCGTGGGACCGCAGGATCGTCGTGAACAAGCCCCGGGCACGTCGTTGGCGGCTTGGCTCATCCGGCAGCATCCAGATAAACGGCGGGTCGTCGGAAAAAGCCCGGCCGAGCACCCGCGCCAGCTCCCCGACGTCTGCCGGTACGGCATGCCGTGCCGTTACGCCCGCCACAGGGCACCACGTTACCCGCATTCTCCGGGCTGTTTCCCGGCCCGGTTGACCTCCCGCACGTCCAAAAGCGACCTGCGCGCCCCGCCTGCCTGCCACCGCAAACGCGACCCCACCCAAGCCGGTCTCACGATCGTGTCCGCCTCCTGGCAGCCAGCCCCCGCACCATCACCGCCTCCGACCCCCCGCCCCACGACCTCGCAGGTGTTCTCAGCCGCATCCAGCACAGCCCCGGGCGTGCACGAACTTGGCCCAAGACGGGGCGGCGATGAGTTCGGCTGCGCAGGCCAGTCTTATCTAACGACGGATAGCGGAGGTGCCCGCAGACGCGAGGAGGCAACAATGCTGTATCAAGGTATCGCCTACGACATCGTCTCCCAGCAAAGGAAGACAATGCTCGCACAGGCAGCGACGACCGCCCGGGTCCGCGCCGCGCGGCGTGCTCAGCGCGGTTGTCGCGGCGCATCAGCGCTCACCCTGATGTCGCGGGTTCGGATATCGCTCCGGCTGCGGGCGGCCTGACACCAAGGAAGCGCCATGCCGTGCGCGTGCACGGACTTGTGCACGAGGCGCGGCGGGATCGAGTAGAACGCCCGAGACGAAACGCATGTGGTGGAGAATTGAGCAAGTCAACCGCCCACGCCACGCGGCGCGCCAAAGACCGACCGACATACCCGAGATTTGCTTCACTCTGCTCATAACCCAGCGATAGCAGGGCAAGCGCACCTTCGGTCCGCAGTGGGAGTCCCTGGGCCTGCAGGATGCAGTGAATCAGCGGGCTCTTTGCCAAATCGCTTCCAATTGAGACCACTGGCCGGGCTGGGGCGGCGTCCGCCGCGAATACCGCCTACTGTGTATCCGCGGAGATCGACACGGCCATGTGACCCGGCGTGTGGCCGGGAGCCGGAATGACCCGGATTCCCGGCGCGATGTCCTGCTCGCCCGCCACCAGGTCCAGCATCCCGGCCCGCCCGGCAGGCAGCAGGTGGAGGCGTGCGAGGTCGGCCATCCAGGCGTGATCAACCGAGGCCCGGCTAGAGGTCCAGTAGCCAAACTCGGCCCGCGCGATGACGTGCCGCGCGTTCGGGAGCAGCAGCCGCCGCGCTGTCCCGTTCTCCTCGGTCAGGCCACCTATATGATCCGCGTGAGCGTGCGAGAGCGCGCCCATCACCATGTGCCGCTGCCTGCAAGTCGGTATCGCGAGCCTTGTCGTTGCCACGCCGGCCCGCCGCGGGCCGCACTGTGAGCGCACGGTCCCACGTTGATTTTTGGACGTCACCATCACTTGACGGCCGGGTGTCTTGCTAACACGCTCCGTGAGGTACACCGTGGGCTTATGTGCGATCTCAAACCTCAAGACGGCAAGAAAGGGACATTAATGAAGCTTTCCGATCTGGTAACACCACGGGCCAAGGCACGGCGGAAATGGCCGCTGCGCGCGCGGGTCCTCCTGGCCGCGCTGGCGGCTGCGGTCATGGCCTCAGTTCTCGCGGCCGGGTCGGCGTCGGCCGCCCCATCTGCCGCGCCTCCGAGAGCGGGCATGTCGCCCGGCGTTGCCTTTGTGGGCACTGACGTAGTGATGGCGTACACCGCAACGAACGGATCGGTGTGGGTCCGTGATCTCCGCACGGGCGTGTACACCCCGGCTGGCGGGCGCCTCCTCACCGGACCGGCACTAGTAGCGTCCGGGTCGAAGGCGGTCGTCTTCGGCGAGGGCACCGACCACGAGTTGTGGATGACCACCTGCACCCCGGGTGCAGCCAGCTGCTCAGGCTGGGTGTCGCTCGGCGGCGTCGTCACCGGTAGGCCGGGCGCAGTTTTCAGGGGCCCCGGCGCCGCGGACTATTCGGTGTTCGTCCGCGGCGCCGGCGGCGCGGTGTGGGGGCTTGACCATACATCCGTCGGCTGGGGCGCCTGGTACACCATCGGCGGTAAGCTCTACGGCGTTACCGGCCCGGCTGCGGCCTACATCGGCGGCAGCATCTACGTGCTGGTCACCGGAACCAACAAGGAGCTGTACCTGCAAAGGGTGGGGCCCGGTGCCGTTTTCAGTCCGGTCGGCGGCCTGACCACCGCGTCCCCGGGACTGACCGCGATCCCGGGTGCGATTGTCGGGTTCGCCCGCGGCACCGACAGCGTGGCCTACTACCACCGGTTCCTGGCCAGCTCGCCGGGCTGGCATTCGTTCGGCGGCCGGTTCACATCGGGCCTGGTCGCGGCCTCGTCCGCGACGGAAACGTTTACCTTCGGGCTCGGCACCGACAGCCGGGTCTATCGGAACAACGGGGCCTGGGCCGGGTACCCGCCCACCTTCACCGGCTGGAAGCTCGCCAGCTAGCCGACCGCACCATGAGGCCCGGGAACACCCGTCTTCCCGGGCCTCACCCGTCCGCCAGCGCCCTGACACGGGGCAACGCGTCTGCGGCTACTCAAACGGCGAGCCGTTCGACGAGCAGATCGAAGTAGCGCTGCACAGCCGTTATGAGCGAAAGGCGGTTGTCGGAGTAGAACCACTGGACACGGATGCCATCTAGGTACGCGATGAGGGCCGAAGCCTCCCAGTCGGCATCAACTCCGGGGCGGATCTCGCCGCGATCGACACCCTGCCTAATGAGGCCGACGATCAGTTCATGCAGATTTGCATATCGCTGCTGAACGTAGTCCCGTACCGGTGAGTCCAACGCGATCCCCTCGGTACTCATCACGATCTGGAGGCTCGTCAGTTCGGGACTTTCCTCGACAATGGAACCCCAGTTCCGCATTCGCCTGATCGCTTCGAGCCCTCCGGGCTCGAGGAGTTCCTGCATCCGGGTTGTCTGCAGCAGCAGCCCGCGCTCCAGCGCCGCCTCGATCAACACAGATTTTGTCGGGAAATGATGCAGGACGCCCGCGTCTGTGAGACCCACGCGTTCGGCAATGGCAGCGATCGTGGTGCCTTTGAACCCGCGCGAGCCGAACAGTTCGATCGCCGCATCGACGATCTCACCGACGGTCGTCTTCGGTGGCCTGCCCATTCTGCCCTGGGCCGGGACACTGTCTGGCTCTGGCCCGCTCACGGTGTCCATTCGCTATAGGGCTGACGGGGACGACGCTACCTCACGTCTTGTCTTGTTGCGCCCCTCGCCTTGTTTCCTAGTGGTGACTAGGTTAGTCTTCGTTGTGGCCCTGAGGGTGAGTCTCGTGGAGGCGACGTGACCGGCGTATCCATGACCGTTACCGGCAAGGATGATGTGGCCAGCAACGAAGCGGCCGAAATCATCTGGCTCGAAGGCCGCGCCGCCACCGGGGATTACACCGATAGCGCCGCCCGCCACGCCTGGCGGGGACGTTTGGCCTTGTCCTGGAACTCGCACGGCCAGAGGCACCGAGCGGGTGGCCCGCTGGTTCGGATGGCAAAGGAGTAGGCGATGGCTGGAGAGGGCGGGGACGCAGTTGCACTGGGTTCGTCGGCTGATGCGCGGGCTCGGGCGGTCGAGGAGCAGATGACTGATGAGGAGCGGTTCTCGTTGCTGGTCAGCGTCATGGGAGTCAACGACGTGGTGACGGTGCGGGATCGGCGTATCCCGCAGGGCGTGCCGATGAGCGCGGGCTATGTCCCTGGGGTGCCGCGGCTGGGCATTCCCCCGCTGCTGATGAGCGACGCCAGCCTGGGCGTAACCAACCCCGGATACCGGCCCGGCGACACCGCCACCGCGCTGCCCTCCGGGATCGCTTTGGGGGCGAGCTTCAGCCCGGGGCTGGCGCGCCAGTCGGGCGGGATGGTCGGCCGTGAGGCCCGGAGCCGGGGATTCAACGTGCAGCTGGCGGGCGGGGTCAACCTGGCCCGCGACCCACGGAACGGGCGGAACTTCGAGTACCTGTCGGAGGATCCGCTGCTGAGCGCGGTGCTGGCCGCCGAGTCGATCGCCGGGATCCAGGCCGAGGGCGTGATCTCGACGATCAAGCACTACTCGCTGAACTGCAACGAGACCAACCGGCACTGGCTGGATGCGGTCATCGACCCGGCCGCGCACCGCGAGTCGGACCTGCTGGCGTTCGAGATCGCGATCGAGCGCGCCCAGCCCGGCGCGGTGATGACCGGCTACAACAAGATCAACGGCGAGTACGCCGGGGGCAACAGCATCCTGATCCAGAGCGTGCTCAAGGGCGCCTGGGACTACCCGGGCTGGGTGATGTCGGACTGGGGTGGCACGCCCGGCTGGGAGGCCGCCCTGATGGGGCTGGACCAGGAATCCGGCCTGCAGCTCGACGTGATGATGTGGCAGAAGGAGTGGTTCACGGCTCCGTTGCAGCAGGCCTACGCCAAGGGCGAGCTGCCGAAAGAGCGCCTGTCCGAGATGGTGCGCCGCATCTTGCGCTCGATGTTCGCTGTCGGTGTCGACGCCTGGGGTCCGCCGCCTGAGGTGGACATGGCCGGGCACCACCAGATCGCCTTGGAGACGGCCCGGCAGGGCATCGTGCTGCTCAAGAACGACGGCGCGCTGCCGCTGGCCACCGGCACCACGGCGCGGATCGCGGTGATCGGCGGCCACGCCCAGATCGGCGTTCCTACCGGGTGCGGCTCGAGCGCGGTGCTACCTCCGGGCGGCTTCGCCGAGGTGATCAAGGTGGGCGGCCCCGGCATCATGGGCGTCGGCCGCAACCTCTTCCTGCTCCCCTCCTCGCCCTTGGCGGAGCTGCGCAAGCTCCTTCCCGGGGCCGAGATCGAGTTCGATCCGGGGATGAGCCCGGCCGAGTCGGCGCTCATGGCGGCACGCTGTGACGTCGCCATCGTGTTCGCCATCAAACTTGACAGCGAAGGCTTCGACGACCCGGACCTGTCGCTGCCGTGGGGCCAAGATGCCGTCATCGAGGCCGTCGCGGCGGCGAACCCCAACACGATCGTGGTGCTGGAGACCGGCAATCCGATCGTCATGCCCTGGCGCGACAGGGTCCGGGCGATCGTCGAGGCCTGGTATCCCGGCCAGGCGGGCGGCCAGGCCATCGCCGAGATCCTGACCGGAGCGGTGAACCCGTCAGGACGACTGCCGGTCACCTTCCCGGCCAGCCTGGCCCAGACCCCACGCCCGGACCTCCCCGGACTGGGCACCCCCTGGGGCACCCCGGTCACCATCGAGTACACCGAAGGCGCCGAGGTCGGCTACCGGTGGTTCGCCCAGCAACACGAGCAGCCGCTCTACGCCTTCGGGCACGGCCTGAGCTACACCACCTTCGGCTACAGCAATCTGCAGGTCGAAGGCGGTGACACGATGACCGCCACCGTCACCGTCACCAACACCGGCGGGCGCGCCGGAGCCGATGTCCCCCAGCTCTACCTGACCGCCGCCCCGGGCGGGGAACGCCAGCGCCTGCTCGGCTTCGAGCGGGTAGACCTACAGCCGGGGGAATCACGCCGGGTAACCATCACCGCCGACCCGCGGCTGCTGGCGCGGTTCGACGGGCCCGACGGAATCACCGGCAACTGGCGCGTCACCGAAGGTACGCATCGGATCGCCGTCGGCAGATCGGCACGCGACCTGGCGCTGACCGCCGACATTCTGATGAAAGGCAGCTAAGGCCGAACGCTCTCTGAACGATCCTCCGTTCACCAGCCCGGCACCCCTTGTGCCAGTGGCGGGCTGCTAGACCGCCCGCGTCTTCCATCAGCCCCTCGGTCAGGCACCCATGCAGTACTTCGCCGATTGGCGGATGACTCTGGCCCGCGACCTGCTTCTCGCCCAGGACGCGACCGTAGGCGAGATCGCCGCCCGCACCGGCTACTCGCCCGTGTACGCATTCGCAACGGCATTTCCGACGCACCACCGAGAGCCCCCGCGCCGCTGGCAGCAGCGCGAGCTAGCCGCCGCGCCGGCCGACGAACTGGCTAAAGGGTCACATGTCTGACTGGCGGACTTTCGCCGAGCCTGAGCGCCGTAAGAACGCTGCCAAGAGCTGGTGCAGATGACGCACGACCGTCCGCTTCACGTAGCAGGGGGTTGCCGTCAGATGACGGCCTTGGCCGATGCATTTTCCCAGTTCAGAGGTGGTCAGGGACAGGATCGAACTGTCGACCTTCCACTTTTCAGGCGGACGCTCATACCGACTGAGCTACCTGACCTGGTTAGGTACCCGGTGAAATCTCACCCGGTTGCCCGCGGTCCTGACGGGATTTGAACCCGCGACCTCCACCTTGACAGGGTGGCGAGCACTCCAAGCTGCTCTACAGGACCTCGTGTCATCAACCGTAGCCGACGCGTGCCCCCAACGGGATTCGAACCCGTGCCGCCGCCTTGAAAGGGCGGTGTCCTAGGCCGCTAGACGATGGGGGCGCCGACGG
>JASIGD010000169.1 GCA_030045295.1 Streptosporangiaceae bacterium | reverse complement strand
TGCTCAGCCTCTGAACCAGCTGCGGCTGATGTGAAAGCCGTGCAGCTGGTCTTGCGCGTTCTGCCGTTGCTCCGGGTCAGGGACCGCGCGGTCATCCTCGCCGATGGTGCTCCGGTACAGCGCCTTGACCGCTGCCAGGATGCCGCTGTCATCGGTGCCCAGCTTATCCAGGGCATGGGCGAGCGTGGCGCCTTCGGCCAGCGCGTGCAGGGCGTACACCGTGCCGACTGCCTCGCCGGGCGCGGGGATCTTCGGGGACAGCACGGTGGTGGCCAGCAGTTCGGGCTGGATGTTGCCAGCATCGCCCATGATGGCCTTCTGAAGGCCGGTGATGGCGGTCATGTACTGCCCGTAGGAGTCCACCCCGAACGTCTGCCAGGCCGGCAACAGTTCGCCCAGCGCGCTGCCCTTGTACCCGCGCACCATCAACTGCGCGGAAGCCCGCGCGCCCTCCAGTTCGACCTTGGCGGCCACTACCGGCAAGGTGAGGGCGCCGCTGCCCTTGATGTCAGATACCACCACGATGGCCCGCAAGGCCACGCCGAACCGGTAGGTTTGCTCACCGCTCGCCACGTCTTTCCAGCGCGATGAGCCGAACATGAGCGCGTTACGCTGGAACGTCGCGGAGATGTTGCCGACCGGGAATCCCAGCTCCGCCGCGGCGCTGACGGTCAGGCTGTACGCCTCCTGTGCCCAGTTATCCAGCTCATCGCCGCCGGGCACAGCCGGGACCTGGACGTCCGCGCCCAGCCCGGCAACGGCGTGCACATCCTCGACCGACAGGTTGACCGGAGTCATCTTCGGCATGGTCCACCCCTCAAGCGTCACCCGGTTCACCGGCGCCACTCCCAGGCCCGCCCGCGGCCCAGTGCCCGATACGTCAATCAGATCACACGAAAGGAAAAGCGCAAGCCACGGCACGGGCGCAGGCGGCTCGGCTGGCGCAGCCGCGGCAGCCATTTCAGGCCAGCGGACGGACGAGATCGCCCGAAATGCCTCAGGGGACCCTTCAAGCCGCTCCAGGGAACCAGCATGGGGCCAGCACGTACTCTTGGGTGAGACAGCCTGGGCAGGACATGGCCAGAAGGTCTAATAGTCTCTTCGATGCGGCATACGTACCTGATAATCACAGCCGGCAGTCAAGTCGGCGGCATTCCGGTGGTCCAGTTCGCAGCGGGAACCCGGATGCGGCCGCGATCCGCGCGGTGATGTGCTCTCGCTTTTCTGGCGCGGTGATCCGGTCCAGGGCATCCGGGTGATCCGACTCACGTGGGTCTTTGCTGGTCACGCTTCCATCTGGTCTGCTGCCTGTGACCTACGGGGTTTCCCCTCGTAAATTACGGCCGCCTGCAGTCATTCTGGCGGTGGCGCTGGGGCGGTGGGTGCGGGCACGAGTGTGGGCTGGGTGACAGTGGCAGCGATGCTGGCGGCCATCTTCTGGCTGACGACCGTGTAGATCAGCGAGGTGAGCGGTCCGCTGCCGTCTGGAGTGTTGCCAGGCAGGGTAATGGTGATGTTGGTGATCTTGTAGTTGGTGCCGTTGGCAGTGAAAGCGCAGTCGCCGGTGAATGTGACCTGGCTGACCTGGGTATTGATCCAGGCTTCGTAGCCCGGGTCGACGGTGACGGTGACTGCCTGGCTGTCGGTGTGGCTATCGGTCCATTGGTGGCTGGCGGTGAATTTGACCCCGACGGAGGCCTTGACCATATCGAGGAAGCCGACGCTGGTTTCTGAGCTGACCGAGCCGCCAAGGCTCCAGCTGAAGGTTGACGTGTGCTCGGAGGTCAGGCTCTCGGTTTCGCTGTGCGGCCAGGTGGCGGGTACCTGGTAAGTAGGGCTGGTCTGCAGCGGACTGGTGTAGCTGTAGGCGGGGTTAACGGTAGGGGTGAATTGCTTGCTGGTGGCGGCCGGGTAGAGCGTCATCGCAGCGGCGGCGCCCTTCGGGTCTTTCACGGCATCGATGACGACGGTGGCCTGGGCGCCGGCATCGGCCACCATCGCCACGGCGGGCCAGTCCAGGGTGCCGATCGGCGTTTCGCGCGGGTGGAAGGTGAGCGCATTCCCGCCGCCGGGGGCGCGGCCGGGTTCGGTGATGGTGGCGCCCAGGACGTGGTAGGTGATACTGGAGGAGCCGACGGGGACGGTGAAGTGGAAATCGCCGGTGATGGTTGCCTGGGTGACGGCGGACTCCAGCCAGCCCATATGACCGGGGTCGATGGTCATTGACACGGATTGGGTCGTGGAATCGCTGATTCCCCAGGCCTGATCGCTGCTGATCGACATGTTGATCTTCTCGTTGACGGTCTCGAGGATGTCGATCTCCACGCCCCAGCTGAGTTCTTCCGAGATCGACGTGCTCTCCTCGTGGGTGTCTCCGCCAGACAGCTGGAGACTGGCCGCGGCATTGGAGGTGTTGATGACCTGCGCGGAGGCTCGCTGCCAGGCGGAGTTGCCGTAGTCGGGACCGGCGGTCAAGGTGAAGGCCTTGTCTTTGGCGGTGAGCCAGTAGGACGCCATCACTGACGCTGCCCGGGCCGGGTCCGTCTTCGCCTCGATGGTGACCTCTGCGTCATGGCTGAGCGCCGCGTCGAGGTCGTGCGGGTCGCCGTCCGGGTCGTAAGACATATGAAAGTCCTGCGACTGCCGCAGCGTCCCGTTCGGGTTGAAGACCGACCCGTCCGGGCCATAGTCCAGAGAGTAGGTGGTGACGTCGTTGTGGTTGTCGACGTTGAAGTCGCAGCGGTGCTTGCGGCCGTTGACGTCGGTGAAGTCGTAGTGCAGGTTGATCCCAACCCAGCCGCCCTTGGCCATGTCGCCGATGCCCGGCTCGTCGAATTCCCAGGCCATCTTCTGCCCGGGCAAGATAGTCTGCGCGGGCCTGGAATTGGAGTGGTAACCCGCCGGGGTAACCAAGTTGCCCCAGAAGTCCCACCACCAGGTGTACTCGTAGACCTTGGTCATGGTATACGGGGTGTTGTTCGTCAGCGAGAACCAGTCCTGCGGATAGCTGCCCATAGCGAGAATGCCTTCCTGTTGTCGTTGCTGACCAATCCACTATCGGCGCGACCGAGACCAAAATCCCTAGGGAAACTCCCTAGCCGTCTTCCCGGATAACGTTCCCCCGCCGACACCCGCTCTGCTCCACCTCCTTCCTAGATCCGGACGCGGCGGCAGCGTAACCTCCAACCCAGGTCTACGCGGCAAAACCACGGATAATCAAGCACATGCCCGTTCAAACCGAGAGACCAGGGCTGACATTCATCGTGGTTGCCGACCCGCCGACGGGTCGCCCTGGGTGTCGCGCCGACAGCAGTGGCGGTCCTGGGACAGCGCAGGCGCACCTGGCCATGATGAACCTGGATGCGCAGGCCGCGACGGGCTGTATGGTCAACGATGACCGTCGTGGCCGACCAGTCATGGCACCGGCAGGCTGGCGGGCGGCGGCGTCCGGCGGCACACAGCAGCCAGCTGAGCGGGTGCCCCGTACGTCCGACGGTGATCGGCCGGCCCGCCGGCCGCTGGTCGATGAGCAGCTGGCTGATCAGCTGCTGGGCAAGGCGCAGGCCAAGGGGGTGGAGCTGCTCGGCCCGGACGGGCTGTTGTCCCAGGTGACCAAGGCGGTGCTGGAACGGGCGCTGGCCGAGGAGATGACCGGTCACCTGGGCTATGAGAAGCATGACCCGGCCGGCCGCGGGTCAGGCAACAGCCGCACCGGCGCCACTGCCAAGACCGTCCTGACCGATATCGGGGCCGTTGACCTGGCTGTCCCGCGGGACCTCAACGGCACCTTCGAGCCGCGGAACATCCGCACGGGACAGACCCGGCTCAAGGGGTTCAACGACCGGATCATCGCGCTGTATGCGCGGGGCATGACCACCCGGGACATCCGCGCGCACCTGCGCGAGATGTATGACTTGGACGTCTCGCCGGACCTGATCTCCCGGGTCACCGACGCCGTGGCGGACGAGCTCGCCGAATGGCAGTCCCGGCCGCTGGACCGCGTCTACCCGGTGACCTTGACCGGCGCCCTGATGGCCAGGATCCGCGACGGAGTGGTCGCCAGCCGGCCCGCCTGCCTGGCCATCGGCATCGACTGCGACGGGGCCAAGCAGGTCCTGAGCCTGTGGGTCGGGCCTGCCACCGGGGAATCGGCCAAGTTCTGGCTGACCGTCCTGAGCGAGCTGAAGTCCCGCGGGGTGGCCGACGTGTGCATCGTGTGCTGCGACTGTGGAAGTACTGGCCGCTGGCTGCGGTCCAGGCAGAGAGGACCTCCTGGTAGCCGCCGTTTGACCGAGGTTACGGGGTCCGCGGGTGGCCTCTAGGCGAGGGTGTCGTTGAACAGGGCGAGTAGTTCGTGCCAGTGGCGTTCGGCGGCTTGCTCGTCGTAGACGGGGAAGTCGGCCATGGTGAATCCGTGGCGGGCGTCGGGGTAGATCTCGCAGCGGTGCTCGACTCCGGCGTCGCTGAGGGCCTGGTCGAGCAACTGGGCCATTTCGGGCGTGTAAGACTCGTCGTTGTCGGCGCCGGCGACGTAGACCCGGGCCGTGATCTGGGGCGCGAGCCGGTGGGGGCTCAGTTCGGAGTCGGTGGCCAGGCTGCCGCCGTGGAAGCTGGCCGTAGCTGCGATCCGGCCGGGGTAAGTGCCGGCGGCGGTGAGCGCCATCCCGCCGCCCATGCAGTAGCCGGTCAGGCCCACCTTGACGCCGGCGACGTCATCTCGGGTGCCGAGATAGCCGAGGAAGGCCTCGGTGTCCTGGCCGGCGCGACGGTTGTCGGTGGAGCTGAACAGGTGACCGATCCTCGCCATGACGTCGCCGGAGGCGAAGACCTCGCGCGGCTGCAGCGGCTCGTAGGGGCCGGCACGGTAGAACAGGTCGGGCAGCAGCACGACGTAGCCGTGGCCGGCCAGACGCCGGCCCATGTCGAACAGGGTGGGCCGGATGCCGAGCCCGTCCATGTAGAAGATCGCCGCCGGGTAGGCCCCGCCCCGTTCGGGGGTGAACACCCGCGCCGGGCACTCCCCGTCGCGGGTGCGGATCAAAACCTGCTCCTCACTCATTGCTGCGCTCACCTTCCTGCCGAGTTGGCACTGATGCCAAGTTGATCTTCCGTATCTCTTGTGCGGGCCGAGGCCTCTGGCGGGACTGGAGTATGGCGGGTCGCCCGTTCCGCCTGGCCGGCGACGGCGATCCGCGTCGCTCAGGCTGCTGCTTGCCAGCGTCCTACTGTGGCGAGTTGCCGGGGCCGGCCAGCAGGTCCCGGGCGCGCTCGATGCGGGCCTCCAGGTCGGCGAGGAAGCCCTCCAGCGCGGCCCGCTTGGCCTCGACGGTCTCGCGCAGGCTTTCCAGCAGGGCGACCCCCTCGCGGGTCAGCCGCAGGCGCTCGTCGGTGCTGGTGCGCTCGTCCTGGTAGGCCCGGCGGATCTGCGCCACGCGGTCCTCGTTGCGCAGCACGATCGCGATCTCATCAAGGTTGAGGCCGAGCAGGGTCTGCAGCTCGCGGATGCGCGCCACCCGGGCCAGGTTCTCGGCCGAGTAGCGGCGCAGCCCGCCGGGCGTGGTGCAGGAGGGAACGAGCAGGCCCAGCTGCTGGTAGTAGCGCAGCGCCCGTTCGGACACTCCGGCCGCGGCCGCTGCGGCGCCGATGCCGAGCAGTTCCTCGTGCCCGCCGGGCGGCCGGGCGGCCGCCGCCTGGGCGGCGGCCGACTCGGCCGTAGCGGTCCGGGGCGTCGGGTTCATCGGGTTCAGCCGCCTCCACGAGATTCGTCACGCTCCTCGCCGCCTGGGCTGGCCGATGCGGCCAGACGACCGCCACGCCGGGGCCTGGCGGGGGCGGCGGCCGCGCTCTTGGCCAGCTCAGCCACAGCAGCCGGCTCGCCCGCAGCCGGCTGCGGGGTGTAGAAGTAGCGCTTGCCGCGCAGCGCGGAGGCGACGGCGGCGATGAACGTCACGAATGCGGCGAAGGTGAAGGCCAGGTGCATGCCGCCGGCGAACGGCTCCGCGATCAGGTTCGGGAAGAACGAGCGGCTGGTGATGTACGCGGCCTGGTGCGCGGGCAGCTGCTGCAGCGCCCCGGTCGGGCCTAGCAGTTCCTTGATCGGGTTGTAGCCGAGGAACGCCGAGAACAGGCTGCCGATCGGCGGCTCGCTGGCCACCAGGTGCGAGGCACTGGGGTTGACGCCCGCCGCGACCAGCCCGCGGAACAGGTGCGACGGCAGCCGCGCGGCCAGTCCCAGCGTGACGATCGTGAAGAACAGGCCCATGGACAGCACGGTGGCCGAGTTCTGGAACGTGTTCAGCATCCCCGCGCCCGCGCCCCGCTGATCGGGCGGCAGGCTGTTCATGACCGCGGCCTGGTTAGGAGCGAAGAACAACCCCATGCCCACCGCGAACAAGAAGATCAGCACCGCGAAGTCCACGTAGTTGAAGTTGATCGGCAACAGGTCGAACAGCAAGAACGTGATCATGGAAATGACCAAGCCGCCGGTGGCGAGCACCCGGGCTCCCCAGCGGTCCGACAGCCAGCCCGCCACCGGCCCGGTGAGCAGGAATCCGATGGTCAGCGGGATCATGGCGATGCCTGCCCACAGCGGGGTCTCGGCGAAGCTCTTGCCGTGCAACGGCAGCCAGATGCCCTGCAGCCAGATGATCAGCATGAGCTGCAGCCCGCCCCGGCCCATCGCGCCGAGCATCCCGGCGATGTTGCCGGCCGTGAACGCCCGGACCTTGAACAGGCTCAGCCGGAACATCGGCTGCGCCACCTTGGTCTCCACCCAGGCGAACACCACCAGGAGCACGACCCCGCCGATGATGGCGGCCAGCACCCGGGGATTGGTCCAGCCGGTGGGGTGCCCGCCGTACGGGAGCAGGGAGTACACGATCCCGGTGAGCAGCGAGACCAGCCCGAGCGCGAACAAGGTGTTGCCGAACCAGTCGATCTTGGCCGGGACGCGGACCCCGTTGTCGCGGAGCATGAGGTAGGCCCAGATCGTGCCGAACAGCCCGAACGGGACCGAGACCAGGAACACCAGCCGCCACTCCACCGGGGCGAGCACGCCGCCCAGGATAAGCCCGAGGAACGAGCCGCTCACCGCGGCGATGCCGTTGATGCCCAGCGCCTTGCCCCGCTCGTCCTCGGGGAAGGCGTCGGTCAAGATCGCGGTCGAGTTGGCGAACAAGAACGCCCCGCCGACGCCCTGGCCGATCCGCATGATGATGATCCACAAGGCCCCGGCCGGGCCGGTGAGCCAGGTCACCGACAGCAAGATCGCGAAGAACGTGAACACCGCGAAGCCCAGGTTGTACATGCGCACCCGCCCGTAGATGTCGCCGACGCGCCCCAGGCTGACCACCAGCACCGAGGTCACCAGCATGAACCCGAGGAAGATCCACAGGAAGTACGAGGTGTTAGACGGCACCAGGGGGTTAAGGTCGATGCCGCGGAACAACGCGGGGAGCGAGATCAGCAGGATCGACTGGTTGATCGTCACCATCAAGATACCCAGCGTGGTATTCGACAAGGCGATCCACTTGTAATGACCCCCCCGGCCATCCACACCCGAGGGCGCCACCGGCGCCTGATCACCGACCGCCATGCTGCTCCCCTTATCTCCCCTCGTCGCTACGGTGCCCTGGCCTCCAGCGAACCACGACTATGACTTTGACGTCAACGTCAGAATCACTGCCCGCGCCTCGGCCGAGGCCAGAGTGGCAGCAGCAGTGCCGGCCCGGCCGCAGGAAGCAACACCCGGGCCGCCACCAGACCACCGGGCGGCGGACGCCTGAACGGCCTGTCCCGGCGATGTTCCATAGCGTTGCCTATATAGGCAAGGCTATGCTTTACGGGCATGAACCCGGGCAGGACGCAAGACGCCGCCGACGCGCTGTACCGGCTGATGGCGGCCGCCGTGCGGCATCAGCCCAGGGAGATCAGCCTGACGTCAGTGTCAACGCTGGCCACCATCGAGCGGACCGGGCCGCGGCGCATGACCGACCTGGCGCTTATCGAAGGGGTTACCCAGCCGACGATGACCGCCCTGGTGACAACCCTGGAAAAGTCAGGCCTGATCGAGCGGCGCCCCGATCCGCGGGACCGGAGGGCAGTACTCGTGGCGCTGACCGGCGCAGGCGCAGATTACCAGTACTCCCTCCGCCAGGCCGGGGCGCAGGCATTCGCCAGGCTGATCGACAAGCTCCCGCCCGCCGAGGCCGAGGCCCTGATAGCGGCCGTCCCCGCATTGCGGCACCTATGCGACCTCGACAGCGAGTACCGCGCTGGCGCACCAGAACCCGGCCAAGGCACACTGCCCGACGCCAGAAGCCTTAGACACTCGCATCCAACGCCAACTACCTGACCTGCGCGAACGTTATTCGCAAGGCTGCCAAGGCCCGATCCCGTTCGGCCGCCGGGCGGCTAAGATAAGCAACGCAACGCGCCGAGAGTCAGCTGCGCGTCCTGCGGGTGTCAGCGGACCGCGCTACGTTCCGAGGTTCCTCTCCTGGGAGGACATATACCATCCAGCCCTCTGAACGTACCGATCGGGCAGCTGAGCCACTATGACACCGGAGTCCGGCAGCCGTCCGGCCCGCGCGAGCGCAAACAGCTTACCCAGCTCAATCTGGGCGGCGAGCCGGTGAGCGGGCTGGTGTGGGATGGCGACGGCAGCGCGCATGCGTTCTGCGGCTGGTCGGAGATGTTCGCGGTTCTGCAGGTGCTGACGTCACCGCGGGGCGGCGGCGCCGTCGCAGAAGAGGGCCGTGACGGGCATGGTGGCGGGTCCTTGCTGCTGCGGCGGTCATAGTGCCCGGCCATGGCCGAAGCCGGGCGGCAGGCTCTGGCCGCCGGGCCGCCCGAACGCTCCGCATGCGGCGTGACGGGGCGGGCCACGTGCGGTCCCGGGCCGGTCGCCTGGCCTGTGCGGCCGCCTGCCGGATGGGCGTGATGCGGCTAGCGGCCGAACGGCGGGGGGGGACCGGCCAGCGCGGCCGGCAGCTCGGACCGGGAGCCGATGCTGAGTTTGCCGTAGGTGCTGGTCAGGTGGGTTTCCACGGTTCGCTGGGTGACGAACAGGGCCTGGGCGATCTGCCGGTTGGTCTGTCCGGCCGCGGCCAGCTGCGCGACGCGCAGTTCGCTGGGCGTCAGCGCGTCGGGCCCGGAGATGGCGTCGCGGCGGGGCCGGCCACCGGCTGCGACGAGTTCCTGCCGGGCCCGGCCGGCCAGGGCCAGGCCGCCCAGGGCGTGGGCCAGGTCCAGGCTCTCGCGGAGGCACTCGCGTGCCCGGG
>JASIGD010000168.1 GCA_030045295.1 Streptosporangiaceae bacterium | reverse complement strand
GGGCCGCGACCGCGGCCGAGCGAGAGCCCGGCGTCGCGTCGGTGTCCGCGCCCGTGCGCGGGCCGGGCGGCCGGGTCCTCGCCGCGGTCTCGGTATCGGGACCCATCGAGCGGCTGACCAGGTCGCCGGGCCGGTTGCACGCAGGCGCCGTCGTCGCGGCCGGCGAGAAGATCAGCAAGCTGCTGCGCGCGGAGGCCTAGCCGCGCCGCGAGCCTGGCCCGACCAGCCACCCGCCGGTCGGGCCGAGCCGGCCGCCGGCCAGGGAAAGCGGCCGGTCACCTGCCCGGCGGGCCGAGCCGATCACCGGCGCGGGAAGCGAGCCGGTAACCTGCGCGGACGGGGCGAGCCGGTAACGAGCGGGGGAAGCGAGCGGGTACCCTGCGGGGAGGGCTAGAGGCAGGCGGCCGGCCCCGGGGTCCCTTGGGACGTAAGGCCCGGAGGGGACGGCGTAAGGCCCTTCCGGACTGAGCCATGATGGATATGGTCGAATTCCGGGACCGGCACACAGAGGTGAGGATGAGGTCGCGCGCATGAAGGCAGGCGTCGTCAAGGAGACCGCGCCGGGCGAGCGGCGGGTCGCCCTGGTACCGGACGGGGTGGCCAAGATGCGGGACGCCGGCATCGAGGTGCTGGTCGAGCGAGGCGCCGGCGAGGGCGCCTGGATGGCCGACTCGGCCTACGCCGAGGCGGGCGCGACCGTCGTCAGCGCCGCCGAGCTGTTCGCGGCCGCCGACGTGATCCTCACCGTCACCAAACCGTCGGCCGCGATGGTCGACCAGCTCGGCAAGGGGCAGGCGATCATCGGCATGCTGGCCCCGCTCGCCGACCCGGAACTGGCCGCCGTGCTGGCCGCCAAGGGCGTGACCGCGATCAGCCTGGACCGGATGCCGCGGACGCTGACCAGGACGCAGCCGATGGACGCGCTCAGCTCCCAGGCGAACGTGGCCGGTTACAAGGCGGCCCTGGTCGCCGCGGCCGCGTACGGCAGGTTCTTCCCGATGCTGATCACCGCGGCGGGCACCGCGCGGCCGGCCAAGGTGCTCGTGCTCGGCGCCGGCGTGGCCGGCCTGCAGGCGATCGGCACCGCCAGGCGGCTGGGCGCGGTCGTGACCGGCTACGACGTCAGGCCAGCGTCCAAGACGGAAGTGGAGTCGCTGGGAGCCACATTCCTCGAGCTGGCCTCGGTCGGGAGCGCGGCCGGCGAAGGCGGGTACGCGCGCGAGCTGACCGCGGAAGAGCGCCAGGCCCAGCAGGACGAGCTGACCGGTCACATCGCCAGGCACGACGTGGTGATCACGACCGCGCAGGTACCCGGGCGCAGGCCGCCGCTGCTGGTCACCGACGACGCGATCAAGGCGATGGCACCGGGATCGGTCATCGTGGACATGGGCGCCAGCTCGCTCGGCGGCAACGTAACCGGGTCCAGCCCGGGCGAGACGGTGGTCACCGGGAACGGGATCACGATCATCGGGGCGGACAACCTGCCGGCCACCATGCCGACGGCGGCCTCCAGCGCCTACTCGCGGAACGTCTCCACGCTGCTGGAGTACATGACCTCCGACGGCGTGCTGGCCGTCGACACCGGCGACGAGATCCAGGCCGGCGTGGTGATCACGCACGACGGCAAGGTCGTGAACGAGGCCGTGGCCAGCCTGCTGCAACCAACCGAGGGAGGCGCCGATGTCGACGGCCCTGGTGACTGACCTGACCATCTTCATCCTCGCGCTGTTGGTCGGCATCGAGGTCATCGGGAAGGTCCCGGCCACGCTGCACACGCCGCTGATGTCGGCGACCAACGCCATCCACGGCATCGTGCTCGCGGGCGCGCTGCTCATCGGGGTGACCGCGCACAACGTGGTCGGCTACGTCCTCGCGTTCGTCGCCTCGCTGTTTGCCTCCGCCAACGTGGTGGGCGGGTACGTGGTGACCGGGCGGATGCTGAAGATGTTCCGCAGGAAGGCGCCGCAGGCGCAGCCGGAGCTGGAATCACTTGACGGCCATAAGGGCCTCAAGGGGCTGGCCGGCCGGATTGGCATAGGCAAGGCCCAACCATGACCGGATTCGCCGGGTACATCCAGCTCGTCTACGTGCTGGCGGCGGCCTGTTTCGTGATCGGCCTGCACCTGATGAACAGCCCGGCCACCGCGCGCCGCGGCAACCAGGTCTCGATGACGGGCATGATCATCGCGGGCGTCGCCACGCTCGTGCTGATGATCCACGACGGCACGGTCACCGCGACCGGCTGGATCGTGTTGATCGCCGGCGCGGCGATCGGCTCCGCGGTGGGTCTGTACGCCGCGCGGACCGTGCAGATGACGGCCATGCCGCAGCTGGTGTCGATGTTCAACTCGGTCGGCGGCGGCGCGGCCGCGCTGATCGCCATCTACGGCTACTACGAGGCCGAATCCCACGCTGGCGGCGTGCTCGGCAGCACCACGGTGTTCACCGTGCTCGACGTGCTCATCGGTTCGGTGACGTTCTCCGGGTCGATCATCGCGGCGGGCAAGCTGCAGGGGGTGATCCCCAGCCGGCCGATCATCATCCGGGGCGGCCGGGCGGTCAACGTGGCCCTCGCGGTGGTGGCCGTCGGCGCGGCCGCGTTCCTGCTCAG
>JASIGD010000167.1 GCA_030045295.1 Streptosporangiaceae bacterium | reverse complement strand
CGCTGCGCTCGGCCGGAACGGGGACGCCGAGCAGCGACATCGTGCCGCTGTTTGCCCTAGTCAGCCCCAGCAAGGTGCGGATCAGCGTCGTCTTGCCCGCGCCGTTCGGCCCGAGGTAGCCGAACGCGTCCCCCCGCGGCACGAGCAGCTCGACGTCGTCGACCGCGACGTTCGAGCCGAACCGTTTCGTGAGCCCGTGCGTCTCGACCGCCCACCCGCCGCCCCCATCCCCGAGCGTGGCCGCCGGGCGAGCCCTCCGCGGGGCTGGCGGCTCGACCGCGATCGGATGCGCCCCGCGCGTCACCGGACGTGCCTCAGGTGTGCCCGGACGTGCCTCAGGTGTGACCGGACGTGCCTCAGGCGTGGCCGGACGTGCCCCGGGCGCCCCCGGACGTGCCTCAGGTGTGACC
Source organism: Streptosporangiaceae bacterium (assembly GCA_030045295.1). The sequence continues at coordinate 8,986 of JASIGD010000167.1, read as the reverse complement.
GGACGCGCCTCGGGCGCCCCCGTAGCCCCCGCGGCGTGCCGGTCCGGGGGCACGCGAGCTTGCCCGGCCTGCCGGTCCGGGGGCACGCGCCACTCCTCGTCGCGGATTTGACCGCCCTGCCGGTTCCTCGCGCGCCCGACGAAGAAGACCAGGCTGCCCACTACGAGCACGATGAGGATGAGGAATCCGCCGCCAAAGTGTGCCCCCGCATGGGCGGCGGCGAGGACTGCGGCATGGGCCCGCATCACGTCCCCAAGCGCCGTCGGTCAGCGAGGCAGGCCGTCCGCCCGCCGGGCTGGGTGTGGTTCATGGATCCAATCGTGGACCATCGACGGTCTCTCGTCGTCGTGCTCGAGGATCAAATGCGCGTCATCCTCGAGGCGGACATCCTCGACCCCGTGGACGAACCCGCGTGCCCAAGCCGTCGCTCAAGTCGTCGTGACCAGACACCACGGGTCTCAGGCGGGCAGGAACACCGCCTTGGTGGCCAGGTAGGTGTCGAGTCCCTCCGGGCCGTAGATGCTGCCCATCCCGCTCGCCTTGCGGCCCCCCCACGGCGCGCCGATATCAGGTACGTACAGGTTCACCCCGAACGTCCCGACCCGCGCGCGGCGAGCGATCTTCAGGCCGCGTTCGGGGTCATCGGTCCATACGCTCCCGGCCAGCCCGTAGGAGGAGTCGTTGGCGATGGCCACTGCCTCGGACTCGTCGTCGTAAGGGATCACGCTGACCACCGGACCGCAGATCTCATCCCGGGCGATGGCCATCCCGGCTGTCGCCCCGGCGAACACGGTGGGCTCGTAGTAGTAGCCCCGCACCGGCGTGGCCGGGCGGCGGCCGCCCGCCACCACGCGCGCGCCCTCGGTGATCCCCGCGGTGACGCACGACTCCACGCTCGAGCGCTGCCGCGGGTTGGCCAGCGGTCCCATGGTCGTGTCCTCGTCCAGCGGATCGCCCACGACCAGCAGCGACGCCTGATAAGCGAGCGCGGAAACCGCCTCGTCGTACCTGGTCCGCGGGGCCAGCACCCGGGACATGGTGAAGCAGGCCTGCCCGGAGTTGGCGAAGCAGAGCGAGCCGAGCGCCACCGCGGTGGCGTTCAGGTCGACGTCATCGAGCACGATCGCCGCGGATTTCCCGCCCAGCTCCAGGGTCACCGGCTTCAGGGTCTGTCCGCAGATCGCGGCGATCCTCCGGCCGGCCGACGTCGGCCCGGCGACGGCCACGATATCCACCCCCGGGTGCGCGGCCAGCATCTCGCCCACCTCGGCGGTCCCGGTGACCAGGTTGAAGACGCCGGGCGGGAACTCGGCCGCCTCGAAGGCCTCGGCCAGGATGTACGCGGACAGCGAGGTTTCCGCCGCGGGCTTGAGTACTACCGTGCAGCCTGCCGCCAGGGCCGGAGCGAGCTGGCAGAACGCCAGGATGAGCGGGTAGCTCCAGGACGCGATCACGGCCGCGACCCCGGCCGGCTCGCGCCGGACCATGGTCCGGCCCGCGAAGCTGATCGCCTCGCGGATCTCCTCGGTCGACAGATCCCGGGCCAGCGCCGCGTAGTAACGGATGATCGCGCACGGGACCGACACGTTGCTCCGCCGGGAAAGGGTGATCGGCATGCCCATCTCCGCCGTCACCAGGCGGGCGGTGTCCTCGGCCCTCGCCTCTATCGCCGCGGCCAGGCGGTCCATGGCCGCGGCCCGGTCCGCGGCGCTGGCCAGCGCCCACGTGCCCGCGTCGAACGCCTGCCTCGCCGCGGCCACGGCGGTATCGACGTCCCGCTCGACCATCGACGGCACGGCGCCCGCGACCTCTTCGGTGGCCGGGTTGACGATCGTTATCACGTCGGTAGACCAGGATCCGACCAGGCGGCCGCCCGCGTACACGTCCCGGTATTCGAGCAACGGCGGCCCCTTCTGCAGAACCCGGTCCGCCCTGATCGGGCTCAGTATGAAAGTGCATGTAAATGTCTACGGCCGACGCACGGTTTGTCAAGCTTCAGCCACCGGCGGCCACCGGTGGTCATCAAATTGTGACCTGTTCCGGCAGGTGAGCAAACCGGGCCGGGCCGCGGTTTGTCGCCTGCCACAATGCCTGATACCCGCCATCATCGTATGATCGCGGACATGGCGCTACCTGACTGGTCGCCTGCGCTGGCAGGCGACGGCGACCGGGCCGAGTCGGAGTCCGGTGCCGCGGTGAGCTCGCGGCTTGACCGCGAGAACGCCGCCCTGCGCGAGCTCGTCACCGTCTACCGGTACCTGTCCGGGCTCGCCCTGCAAGACGCCGACCTGGCCGGAGTGGTCCAGCTCATCTCCGATCGAATGGCCGCGACCGTCGCGGTGGTCACCCAGCTCATGGACGTGCTGACCGCGGCGGCGCCGGGCATCTCGGCGGAGAAGGCGGCCGCGGCGGTACGCGAGCATGTGGTCCACCCCAGGCTCGGCCAGGTGCTGCGGGCGTCCCGGCTGAGCCAGCGCGCGCTCCGGCTGCCGAACGTCGGTGGCATGCCGGCCGTCATCGTGGCTCCGATCCTGGTGGGGGACGAGGTCCCGTCGTACCTGATCACGATCGACCCGGCGGAAAACATCTTCGGCGAGGACATGAGCCTGCTGGTGACCGAGCACGCGGCCACCATCTGCGGGGTCATCCTCGGCCGGGAACGCGTGGTCGCCGCGGCCGCCCGCCGCGTCCGCGACGACCTGGTGGAGGGCCTGCTGCTGGGCCGCGGCCGCGACCACGCCGACACGAGCCGCTGGGCCGCGCACCTCGGCTACGACCCGGCCCGCGATCACAACGTCATGGCGATCGCGTTCGACCTGCCGGCCCCCGCGCTCAACCCCGGGGACGCCGCCGTGCAGCGCCAGCGGATCTGGGAGAGCATCGAGCATTTCGTCGCCACCCGCGCTCCCGACGCGATCATCTCGGCCCGCGAGTCCGAGGTCGTGATCGTGACCGCGACGCCCGGCGATCAAGGACCCGCCGCGATGGACGCGCGCCGGCTCGCCGTGGCCTGCCTGGCCCGGCTGGGGGAGCTGTTCCCCGCCGCGAAGGTGGTCATCGGCATCGGCGGAACCTGCCGCGACCCGCGGGAAGTCGCCCGGTCTTACGCGCAGGCGCAGCGCACCACCCAGACGCTGCGGCGGCTCGGGCGGGCCGGCACCGTCTCGGCGTTCGGCGACCTGGGCATCTTGCGGCTGCTGCTCCAGGTTCCCGACCTGGCCGAGCTGAGGTCCTTCGCCGCGGACGTGCTCGGCAAGCTCAGCATGCACGAACAGGAGCACAAGTCGGAGTACCTGACCACGCTGGCCTGCTACTTCAGGGAGAACAACAGCCCGCAGCGGGCCTCCCGCATCCTGCACGTCCACCCGAACACGGTGGCCTACCGGGTCAAGCGCATCGAGGAGATCACCGGCCTGCGGCTGGACAACTACACCGACCGGCTCATCGCGCAGGTGGCGCTGGAGATCCTCGACGCCCTCGGGGACGAGCCGTGACCGCCCCCGAGCGGACCCGGGCCCCGTTGCTGCTCGGCCAGCGTGTCCTGGTCTGCGATGGCGCGATGGGGACGATGCTGCACGCGGCGGGCGCCGCGCTGGACCGTTCGCTGCCTGAGCTCAACCTGTCCGATCCGGGCCTGGTCAGCACGATCCACGAGAGCTACCTGTCGGCCGGCGCGGACGTCATCCAGACCAACACCTTCGGGGCCAACCGGCTCTGGCTCGGTGATCACGGGTTTCCCGAGAAGGTAGACGAGATCAACCGGGCCGGGGTCCGGATCGCCCGCGAGGCGCAGGACCGGTGCGACCGCGAGGTCCTGGTGGCCGGGTCGGTGTCGCCCGCGGTTACCGCGCTGCAGCGGCGCAGGATCGGCTCCGCCGAGCGCATGGAGGTGATCGGCGAGCAGGTCCGCGCCCTGATGGCCGGCCGCGGCGTCGACATCCTCATCCTGGAGACGTTCGGGTACCTGGACGAGCTGGTCGAGGCGGTCTCGGTGGCCAGCGACCTCTGCGACGTGCCCATCGTCGCGCAGGCAACCTTCGCCGACGACGCGTACACGCTCGGCGGTGAGACACCGCGCGAGGTCGCGACGGTGCTATCCGGCCTGCCGGTGGCGATGCTCGGCACCAACTGCACCATCGGCCCGCAGCGGATGCTCACCGTGGCCGAAGACCTCGTGCGGTACACCTCGGTCCCGGTCAGCGCCCAGCCCAACGCGGGTCAGCCGCGCCGGACCGGCCCGCGTAGCTTCGAATTCAGCGTCGACGGCAGCTACTTCGCCCGGTACTTCCTTCGCTTCGCGGAGGCCGGAGTGTCGCTGGTCGGCGGCTGCTGCGGCACGACGCCCGCGCACATCCGGGCCGCCGTAGGCGCGGTCCGGCCCGCCAGCGACATCCCGCCGCGCCCGCCCAGGCGCATCCGCTTCGCCAGGGCGCCGTCGGCCCGCGGGCCTGCCCGTCCGGTCGCCGGAACCTTCGCCGATCACCTGGCCAGCCGCCGGTTCATCGTCGCGGCCGCGATCGCGACACCGCCCGGCGGCCGGACCGACGAGGCGGTCCAGGCCGCGGCGGTGCTGCAGGCGCACGGCATCGGGGCGGTGGTGGTCCAGCCGCCGGAAAGCGCCCGCACCCACTCCGATTCCCTGGACATGGCCCTGCACCTGCAGCAGCAGGTCGGCGTCGAGACCGTCGCCACGATGGCGACCTGGGACAAGACCATCATGACGCTGCAGGCCCACCTGCTCGGCGCGCACGCGCTAGGCATCCGCAGCGTGATCTGCACCACCGGCAGCCCGCCGGTACTCGGCGACTATCCGGCCGTGGACGGGATCTGGGAGGTCGACTCCCTCGGCCTTATCTCGTTGCTTTCCGGCCTGAACGCGGGCCGCGACTCCAACGGGCTCGCGCTGACCACGCGGACCACGTTCTGCGTGGGCGCGCGGGTCAACCCGGGCGCGCGCGACCCTGACGCCGAGATCGCCCGGGCCCGGGCCAAGGTCAGGGCCGGAGCGCACTTCCTGGTCAGCAGGCCCGTGTACGAGCTCGACTCGCTGCTCCGCGTGGTGTCCGCACTGGAAGAGGAGGGGGAAGGGGAGGCGGGTGGGGTGCCGCTGCTCTTGTCGGTCACCCCGCTGCATAGCTTCGAAGAGGCAGATTACCTGGCCCACGAGGTCCCCGGGGTGACCATCCCGCCGGCCACGCTGCGCGCCATGCAACGGGCCGGGCGCGGGGCGGCCCGGACGGTCGGCATCGACCTCGCGGCGGACCTGCTCCGCGACACGCGCAAGCTGGTCAGCGGCGTGATCCTGACCGCCGCCGAGGAGGACCTGAACGTGCTAGCGCCCCTGCTCGCCGTAGTCGCGTGAGGTCCTTTTATTGATCCCGAACGAACGGTGGTAATACCCGTCCGGCACCCTCTTGCTCCCCGCCCGTCCCGCCTTCCCGGCTGTCCCGGCTTCGCCGGTCTTCCGCCTTCGCCGGTCTTCGTGCTTCCCGGTCTTCGGGCTTCGCCGGTCTTCGGGCTTCCCGGTCTTCGGGCTTCGTCGGCCTTCCACGTTCCCGGCCTTCCGGCCGTCCCGCCAACTTGCCCGCGACCCGGCTCTGTAGTCTCATTGGGGCTACAGGCGGCCCGCAGGATTCTGGCCGTCTTGACGTCATATTGCTTAACGGGTGATGCTCGGATGAACCACTGAGCGCGCCGCTAGGCGGTGTGACAGAGCTGTGGCAGATCCGGAGGGGATGTGTCCGCCGACCGTGGTCCTGCGGGGCTATCGCTGAGCGAGCAGGGGGTCGCCGCACGGGCGGTCGGCCTGGTGGCGGTGGCCGAGGACCTGGCCGGCGAGTTCTCGCTGCGCCCGCTGCTGGAACGGATCTTGCGGCGCTGCACCGAACTGCTCGGCTGCCACGCGGGCTCGATCTGCAGCGTCGATGAGGCGGCCGGTACCTACTGCAAAGAGGCTGATATCGGCGTGGCCTGCCAGTCCGGCCGGGTCTTCCCGCTCACCGAGGGCATGACCGGAGCCGTGGTGGCGCGTCGCGCTCCGGTCTGGTTCGCGCGCTACGACGAAGTCCGCGGCGGCCACGTGGCCGCTGAGGACCGGGCCACGCTCCGGGGCGTCATCGGCGTGCCGCTGGAGTGGCGCGGACGCGTTATCGGCGCCTGCATCGTGTTCAGCAGGGACGAGCGACGGATCTTCGGGCCCGATGACGCCGAACTGCTGGAGCTGTTCGCCAGGCACGCGGCGATCGCGCTGGCCACCGCCCGGATGCATGAGGCAGCCGAGGAACGGGCCAGGGCGGAGGCCGCAGCCGCCGAACGCGACCGGTTGCTGGGAGAGGTCCACGACAGCCTCGCGCAGCGGCTGGTGAGCATCCGGGTGTACCTGGACAGCGCTGAACGCGATCTTGCCGCTATCGCCGAGGCCGCCGATGGCGACGACGGGATCGGGGCCGTGGCGGCCCAGCTCCGGCGGGCCAGCACGGCCGCCACGGACGCGCTCGCCGAGGCCAGGCTCACCCTGCTCGGCCTGGCTTCGTCGCCGCTGAAGGGCCGGACGCTGGATGCTGCGCTCCGCTCCGAGGCGGCCTGGGCCGAGAGCATCGGCGGACTCGAGGTCCGATTCGTGTCAGCCGGTACCCCTGCGGAGATGGAGGAGCACCTCTCGCAAGAAGTGCTCCGGGTGGCCCGCGAGGCGCTCACCAACATCGTCCGGCACGCTCAGGCGCGTTCGGTCCGCCTTGGCCTGCTGTACGAGCAGGCGGCCGTGACGCTCCTCGTCCAGGACGACGGCCAGGGCTTCGATCCGAAGTCCGACTGGCAAGGCGACCGCTTCGGGCTGCGCGCCGTCAGCGAGCGCGCGCGCGTTCTCGGCGCCACGGTCGACGTCGATTCCCTGGCCGGCTGGGGTACGCGGATCCGCGCCCGCTTCCCTTACCGGCCGCATGACGAGCAGTCCAGCCCGCGGCTGCGAGTGCTGATCGCGGAGGCCCGGCCCGTGCTGCGGGCCGGCATCGTCCAGCTGCTGTCCTCGACCGAGCCGGGCATCGAGGTGATCGGCGAGGTCGCGACGGCGGCCGACGCGCTGGACGCCTGCCGGGACCTCCGGCCCGACGTCGTGCTGGCCGACCTCAGCCTGTCACCCGACGACACGTCAGCAGCGTGGCCCGGCGCCGACGGTGGCGTGGCCGGCCTCCTGCTCGCCCAGGATCCGAGCCTGGTCGTGGTGGGCCTGTGCGAGGTCGGCGACGAAAAGCTGGTCGCCAGCGCGATGCGCGCAGGCGCGCGCGGCTGCGTAGACCTGGGCGCCGACGGCCCAGAACTCGCTCGAGCCGTCGTCGCAGCCGGGCGCGGCCAGGCGATCCTGTCCGGTCCCGTGCTGCAGTGGCTCCACCGCGGCCTGCAGGAAGACGAGCCCGGAGCGGCCCTGACCGACCGCGAACGCCAGGTGCGCAGCCTGATGGAGCAGGGACTGCCGGACAAGCTGATCGCCGAGCAGCTGGTCCTGTCGATCAAGACGGTGGAAAAGCACGCCGGTGCCGTGCTGCGTAAGACCGGTGCGCGTAACCGCACCGAGCTCGCCGCGCTGGCCAGCCACGCCCGGCTCAGGCGGGCCGCCAGGTAGGGGAAGTCCTCCCTCGAAGATGGGTGTTTCCACCGATCCGCTTCCACGGCCGCGCTGCTTAGGTTCGGGTTGTCCGGGTCCCGTCCCCGAAAGGTCCGTCCGGTGCCCGTCGTGCCGCTGAAGCAAATCGTCGATCGGGCGTTCAGCGAGCGTTACGGCGTCGCGGCCATCAACGTGGTCAACGACCTGACCCTGGAGGCGGTGCTGGCCGCGGCCGTGGAGCAGCGCTCCCCGGTCATCATCCAGACCTCGGTGAAGACGGTTCGGTCCATCGGCCTGGACCTGTTGTTCGCCATGTGGCGGGAGCTGACCGCCGGCATCGAGGTCCCGGTCAGCCTGCACCTGGACCACTGCCCGGACCGCCAGGTCATCACCAGCTGCCTGCGCAAGGGCTGGAACTCGGTCCTGTTCGACGCCTCCCGGCTGCCGGTGGAGGAGAACCAGCGGCAGACGGTGGAGGTCGTGGCCGAGGCCCGGTCGTACGGCGCGAACGTCGAAGGAGAGATCGAGGCCATCACCGGCGTCGAAGATGGCATCGGCTCCAGTGAGGAAGCCGAGCGGCAGTCGCTGCCGGTGGCGCTGGAGTTCATCCGGGTCACCGGCATTGACGTGTTCGCGCCCGCTATCGGCAACGCGCACGGCGTCTACCGCGCCGAGCCCAAGCTGGACGCGCAGCGCGTGTCCGACATCGTGGCCGCGGAGCCAATCCCCATCGCCCTGCACGGCGGCACCGGGATGACGGACGCCCAGTTCACCGACCTGATCGCGCGCGGCTGCGCCAAGGTGAACATTTCCACCGCGCTCAAGGTCAGCTACATGAAGGCCAACCTGGCCTTCCTGCGCGGCGCGGAGGAACACGACAGCTGGGACCCGCCGTCGCTGTTCACCGCGGTCCGGGCCGCGGTGAAGGACATGGCCGCCGACCACATGCGCCGCTTCGGCAGCGTCGGCCGGGCCTGGTGAGCACGTGACCCCCGCAACCGCGCCGGCCGGGCCTGGTGAGCAGGTGACCCCCGCAGTGGCGCCGGCGATCATCTTCGACTGCGACGGGGTGCTGGCTGACACCGAGCGCCATGGCCACCTGCCCGCGTTCAACCAGACGTTCGCCGAGTTCGGCCTCCCGGTCCGCTGGAGCGTCGCGGACTATAAGGAAAAGCTCCGTATCGGCGGTGGCAAGGAACGGCTGGCCAGCCTGCTCACGCCCGAGTTCGTAGCAGCCGCCGGCCTGCCCGCCGACCACGAACGGCAGCAAGCCGCCGTCGCCGACTGGCACCGGCGCAAGACCGCTATCTACGCCGAACTGGTCGCCTCCGGCGCGGTCCCGCCCCGGCCCGGCATCGCCCGTGTGGTGGCCGAGGCGCTGGCCGC
>JASIGD010000166.1 GCA_030045295.1 Streptosporangiaceae bacterium | reverse complement strand
CGTCCCCTCCGGGTTAGAAAGGCTGAGAAAGGGGTTACCGCCCACGTACCGAGGCACTGATGGCTGAAGGCTACGGACCCAGGACTAGCCATGCGTGACGATCCGACTGTCGTGGCGCTGGTCATTCGTGCGTCCGGGAGCGATCAGAGGGCCTGGGACGAGATCGTCGAGCGGTATTCACCGCTGGTGTGGTCGATCTGTGCTCGGTTCCGGCTGAGCAAGCACGACACCGAGGACGTGGGGCAGAACGTGTGGCTGCTGCTGGTCGAGCAGCTCGGGAAGCTGCGCGAGCCCGCCGCGCTGGCCGGGTGGCTGGCGACGACCACGCGCCGCGAGTGCCTGCGGGTGGCGATCGCGGCTCGCAGGTCCGAGCAACAAGGGACAAGGCTAGATGACGCGCTGCAGTTCGTGGACGACGCGGTGATCGACGAGGAGATACTCACCGCCGAGCGCAACGCGGCGCTGCGGGCGGCGCTCGCCGAGCTGCCGCCCCGCTGCCAGCAGCTGCTGGGCATGCTGGTCAGCGATCCACCGCACTCCTACGCGGAGATCAGCGCCAGTTTGGGTATTCCGGTTGGAAGCATAGGCCCGAAGCGCGCCCGTTGCCTGGAACGGATGCGCAAGTCGAGTGCTCTCATGGCCCTCGGCGACAACGGTATCGAAGTCAACATTCCAGGAGGCGAGCCAGGTGCAGGATGACCGGGATGACGAGCAGCTTCTGGCGGTCCTCGGCGAGGCGTTGAAGGCCCGCGAGGCGGTCCCTTCCTGGTTCGTCGAGACCGGCAAGAGCGCCTACGCCTGGCATAACATCGACGCCGAGCTCGCCCAGCTCACCTACGACTCCAGCCATGACACGACGGGCGCGGCGGTCACGCGGTCGGAGGCGGCCTCGATCCGGTCCCTCACCTTCACCTCGCCCCATCTCAGCCTCGAACTCGAGGTCACCGGGAACTCCCTGCTCGGCCAGGTCATCCCGCCGCGGGCCGGGACGATCGAGACGCACACCAAGACGGGCGTGACCACCTTGCCGGTGGACGAGATCGGGTGTTTCGCGGTCGACCCGATCCCGGCCAGCCCCTTTCGACTCCGGTACCGCACGACGGACGGCATCGACGTGCTGACCGGGTGGATCGCGCTTTGAACCGGGGCGCCTAGCCGCCGGTTCAGGCCGCGCCCAGGGCTACCAACGACGCGGCGGTGGCGTACTGGACCGGGTCGCCGGTGAGGCCGCGCCGGACGTTGCAGGCCGCCTGGGCGAGGGTCTGGCCTGTCCGCAGATGCTGGTGCAGGTCCACCATCAAGGGAACGACGGCCTGATCGTTCAGCGGCCCGAGGGCGGCGAGGATTCCTGCCGTCCCGAGCGGCAGGAGGCTGCTGACCAGGCCGAGCAGCTCATTGGCTCCGGCGGGGGCCAGCACGCCGGACTCGCAGCTGGACAGGACCAGCCGGTACGGCGCACGCTGCAGCTGCTCGAAGTCATAGACCGTCAGCGGCCCGTCGTGCAGGTGCAGCGAGGAGAACAGCGGACTGTCGGCGCGGAAGATCCCGTGCGCGGCAATGTGCGCCAGCCACGCTCCGTCCAGCGCGTACAGCACTTTGTCGGCGGTGGCTTCGCCGCCCGCCAGCATCGTTACGTCGTCGTACAACCGTGCGACCAGGGGCACCTCGGCACCGTCTGAGGCCAGGCCGGGCCCGCGGGCGAGGGCGACGTGACGGTGGTCCGGTGGCGACGCGGTGCGCGCACGCATCCAGGCGGCCGCGGACGGGGCGACGCTGACCGCCCGGTCGCGCAGCGCGGGCAGCAGGACCCACGGGATGGGGTGCAGCTTGCCGGTCGGGACGATTATCACCGGTCCATCGCCCAACTGGCGGGCGGCCGGGCCGAGGAGCGCCTGCTGGAGCTTTGGGCCCGCCGCATCCAAGATGGCCTGTGCGCTGTCCAGGTCGTCACCAGGCCGGCTGCGGGTCAGCCGGCGCAAGGCGAAGCGCGCGAAGTCCGAGGCGCGGGCCGCGTCCGTGACGCGGCCCGCCGTGAACTGCCGTACTCTGCCCCCTCCGCAGGCCAGCACGTACAGGCGGCCGTCGACGTCGACGATCTCGATCAGCCGGGCGGAGCCGAGCTGATCGAGCAGGCCGGCGACGCTGAGCATGCCGGGGGCTGGTCCGGTGCCGCCACGGGCCCGCAGCGCGCGAGCGCGCACGGTGCCCTCAAGCCGCTGCTGTTCCCGCTGGAGCCTCGCGTCCGGCCTGCCGAGCCGGCGGGCCTCCTCTAGCTGGCTGCTCACCTTACGGAACGCGGTCAGCCCGGCGTTGAGCTCGGCGTCGGCGGAGGGCCTTACCTCGGGTACCGCCAGGGCGGTGGCCCGCCAGCGTTCACTCCAGGTCAGCAAGAGCCGCGGCCGCCGCTCGCGCACCGCATGCCGCTGCGCGAGCACGGCCAGTTCGGCGCCGTGCGCGGTGGCCTGCGCCCGAAGTTCCGAGGCGCCCAGGGTGAACCGGTATTCGTCAAGCACGCTGAGTCCGCGGCGGCAGGCGGCCAGGAGCCGACGCGGATGCCCGGCGGCCTCGGCCCGCAGCGCCTCGCTGAGCCATCCGCTGGCCCGTGACATGGCCGGACCGCGCCGGCGGGTCTTGGCCGCCTCGATGAGATGACGGTCGGCGGCGGCGTGGCGGCCAAGTTCCAGCGCCACCCGTCCGGCCAGCAGGTGCGCCTGGGGCGCGTCGCCGGAACCCAGCTCTTCCAGCCGTGCGGCGACCCGGTTCGCCTCGCGTAGCAACTGGGCCGATACCGGTTCGGCCGCGAACTTCGCCTGGGCGAGTACCAGCCTGGTCCGGGCCAGCCACCAGCTGGTGCGCTGAGCCCTGTACATGCGGTAAGCGTCCTGCGCCCGGTCCAGGGCGGTCCGCGGTTGGCCGGAGGCCAGCGCGCAGTTGGCCGCGACCAGCAGGAGCTCGGCCTTCTTGATGGACTGACCGCCAACTCGCTCAATCTCGCGGGTGGTGCGGTCCGCCTCGGTGAGGGCGTCGCCGGCCAGGCCTGCCGCCAGCAGCGCCGCGCACCGGTGGATGGCGAGGTCCGGCACCAGAACATTCAGCGGCTCGTACCGGGAGGCCGCCTCATCGAAATATGAAAGAGCCGTCGGGATGTCATTGGTCGAATAGGCGACCAGCGCGCGATTGTGCACCATATAGATCGACTCGAGCACCTGGCTGGTTTCGGCGAAGAAAAGCTGCGCGGCGGCGAAATCGGCATCCGCGCGAGCGGGAAAACCCATCGTATGGTAAACGAGGCCAAGCAGAGTCAAGACACGCGCCGTCCACAGCTTGTCCCCCGAGTGCCGGAGTACGGCGGCCGCGCGGCGGGCATCGTCCAGGGCCGCCGCGTGCTGGCCCACGGCCAGCAACGCGATGCCGCGTCGATAGCGCACCTGCCCGGCCAGCGTGCCCCGGGATAGCCGCAGCGCATGGTCGAAGGCGGCCAGCCCGGAGCCGGTCCGGCCGGCGTAGACCAGCGCCACCCCCAGACTGGCGAGCACATCAGCCTCGCGCTTCATCGAACGGGCCCGGTGGGCTAGCCGCAGCGCACTCCGCAACTCACTAATGCCTTTATCGATATCGCCGAACTCGCGCAACACGATTCCGGCAGCCTGATGAGCGACCGACGCCTCATATGCGGCCGGCTGGCCGCGCAAAATGGCCCGCGCCTTAGCCAACGCCTCACGTGGACGCGACAAAGTCAACAGCAGCAGATCGTCTAGGTCCCCCTGCTCGGTGGCTGCCGTGAGGGTCTTACTCGCCACGGGCTGATTTTAGATGTCCACGGTGCAGCGGTCCATCCAGAACCTCGCGAGCAGACCCCGGCACGTCATGATCCTTTTCCGTGGGCTGCGCACTTATAGTAAGTATTAACTTACAAAACGTGACGAATCCTTCCTGCGTGTTTCCTATACGCGTGGAGCGTGTATCAAGCACACATGCGGGTCGCTCCGCACAGGTGCCGGGTCCGCGGGCTCGGCGCGGGTCTGGCTCAGATCCAGCACCGGCTACGTCAAGATGCCAGCAATCGTGGAGGGAATCGTGCTCGGACCGAAGAGCTGGGAAAGCCACCTGGTGGAAAGGATCGCGGATCAGGTCCAGACCATCAAGGATGAATTTCAGGCTCAGCGAAACCTGACGATCGTCGACGTCCCGGCTCCCGATGGCGGGATCGAGTACATGTACGCCGAGGGCCAGCTCCTCGTCCGCGACAGGTACGTCCAGGACGTGTTCCAGGTCTTCAACCCCGGTGTGAAGTTCTCCGACCGGCTGGTCCGGCAAATCGTTCCGGGCATTTCGCTCCTGACCCAAGACGAGACGATTCCGGCCGGTAAGCGCCGTGCCGTGCCTGACGTGCTGGACACGATCGACCAGCGCCTGGGCCAGGGCATCGCGACGCCGAACCATGTCTTCACCGTCGCCCCGATCGGCCCGTGCCCGGCCACCGAACCCGAAGAGGTGTACTACGGCATCGAGCCCTTCCCCTCGGTGTGCTTGGCGAACAGCGGCGCCGGGGTCTTGATCTACGTCGCCGATACCGGCTTGCTGCAAGACGCCGATGTTGACCACCCCTGGCTGAACGGCGTGACGCGAGCGCTCCGGCCGAACGGAACCCCGCAGGATTGGGATCCGGCCGGAGTAACGCTGAACGGCGTCACCACGATCCCGCCCTATGCCGGGCACGGCACCTTCGTAGCCGGCCTGATCCGGTGCATGGCCCCTGAAGCCGACGTCATCGTCTCCAATATCTTCAAGGTCGCGGGCAGCCAGCTGGAAGGAGATCTGGGCGCCGAGCTCGACCGGGCGCTCGGTCTCGGCGTTGACGTCTTCAATTTGTCGATCACCGCGACGACCAGGCATGAGCTGTCCCCGCTCGGTTTCGGCGGCTTCCTCCGCCGCCTCCGCCATTACCAGGGTGTCGTCTGCGTCGTCGCGGCCGGAAACAACGGAAGCCGCAAGCCGTGCTGGCCTGCCGCCCTCCCGGGGATGGTGTCCGTCGGCGCGCTCGGCGCCGACTGGCGCGGCCGCGCGACGTTCAGCAATTACGGCCACTGGGTGAAGGTCTACGCGCCCGGCCGGGATCTCATCAACGCCTACGCGACCGGCCCCTATACCTGCCAGGACTTCCCCTACACGAATGACGTGCGGAACTTCTGGGGCATGTCGCGCTGGAGCGGTACGTCCTTCTCCACTCCGATCGTGACCGGACTGGTCGCGGCGAGGATGTCGCGGACCGGTGAAACCGGGAAGGAAGCGGCCGCGGCCTTGCTCGCCGAGGGCCGTGCCCATGCGATCCCCGGCGTCGGCCCTGTCCTGCTGCCCTGCGGCGGTCACTGCGATGAGTCCTCGGGGCGCCCCTGCTGCCACGAGGTCGGAAGGTGCGGTCACGACGCCAGATGCGAGCGTCGGTGACGACAGCGGCATGAGTGCGGCTGTGACGTGCGTTCCGCGTGACGAATGTCAACTGGTGACGGCGTGCCTGACGGCGGACTCGAGCGCCGGCAGCGGCAGCCAGCCGTCGTGGGACCACAAAGTCTTGCCGGTCGCGGAGACCAGGACGAACCACGGCTGGTCCTGCACTCCGTAGCCGTCCGCCACCCGGCCGGTCGTGTCAAGCCCGACCGGGTAACTCAGCGGCTGGCCGAGGCCGGCCAGGTAGGAGCGCACGGTCTGGACTGACGGCTCGACGACTGTCTCGTCGACCGCGACCAGCTGCGGCAGGTGCTGTTGACGGGCCGCCGCGACGTAGGCGTTGCCCTGCAGCAGCTCGGATCTGAGGTCGGAGACCTCGGACAGCCAGCTGGCGAAGAACATGACCAGGCGAGGCTGCCCGGGACCGAGCGAGACCTTGCCGCCGGGCGTCACAGCCGGCAGCGCGAGGTGATCCGAAGGCCCTTGCCCGGGGATGGCCGCGAGCGACTGCTGGCTGGCGACGCGCGGATGACCGGGCAGCAGGCTGGCCAGTTCGTCGGCGATTACCTGCGCGGACTGGCCGACGCTGGAGTAGGCCATCTGGGTCAGGTAGAGCTTCTGCTCACGGCCCTGCTGATCGATCACGAACAGCGCCGGGGTGTGATCGATCATCCCCTGCTCGATCTGCACGGCGATGTGGTAGGCACCCCAGGTGGCCTTCAGCTGCGCCACCGATCCGGTCAGGAAGTCCCACTGGTTGACCATGCCGTGCGCCCGGGAGTAGGCGAGCACGTCGGCCACGCTGGTGGCATCCGGAGTGGCGTCGACGCCGAGCAGCTGCACCTGGGCTCCTGCGGAGCCGAGCATCTGCTTGGCCTCCAGCATGCTCTGCGCGGTCAGCGGGCAGACCGTAGTGCACTCGGAATCCTGGAACGACAGCACGACCACCTTGCCGCGGAACTGGCTGAGCGACATCGGCTGACCGAACTGGTTGAGCAGCCGGAAGTCCGGCGCCGGCAGGCCGCCGAGCGAGCTGCCGAGGTCCAGGTTCGGATTCATCGCCGCGGCGCTCGACATCGGCATCGGCGAGCCTGACGGCTGCCCGCTGCCGCTGCTGCCGCACCCGGCCAGCACGCCCAGGACGGCCACACCCGCCAGCGCGGCGTACGCGCGGAACCTGTTCATCGCGAACGTCAGCCTACTGGGCGTTGCTGACGTCCGCGGCGGGCTGCCGGAGGCTACCGGGATCGTCTCCGACGATGACCGCGCCGCCGTGGCCCCAGAAGATGTACCGGTAGCTCAGGTTGATCAGCGTCGACACCCGGTTCCGCCCGCCGAGCAGGTAGGACAGGTGCAGGGCGAGCCAGGCCAGCCAGGCCAGCGTGCCGCGCATGCGCGGCCCTCGGGCCAGCTGGACCACGGCGGACCGGCGCCCGATCGTGGCCATCATGCCCTTGTCGTGATAGGTGAACGGCACGGTGGCGGCCTGGCGCTGCAGCCGGACGATCTGCGCGCCGGCGTGGCGTCCCATCTGCAAGGCCGGCTGGGCCAGCTGCGGCGCGGGGTCGTCGGGGTTGACCGCGATGTCGCCCACGGCGAAGATCCGGTCCTGGCCCCGCACGCGCAGGTCGGGTCCGACCGTGATGCGGCCGCCCTTGCCCTGCGGCAGGCCCCAGCCCGCGACCGCCTGGGGCGCGGCCACCCCGGCCGCCCAGATGGTGATGTCGCTAGGCAGGTTCTCGCCGTCGGCGAGCCGCACCTGCTTCTCGGTGACCTCGGCGATGCGCGTGTTCAGCCTGATGTCGACGCCGCGCCGCACGAGCTGCGCCCGGGCGTACTCTTGCAGCTTCGGATGGAACGGCCCGAGCAGCGAGGGGGCCATCTCGACCAGCCGGACGTGGACCCGGGACGGGTCGACGTCCGGAAAGGTAGCGCCGAGCACGGTGGCGCGGAGCTCGGCGGCCGTGCCGGCCAGCTCCACGCCGGTGGCGCCGCCGCCGACCACGGTGATGGACAGATCGCCGCTGTCCACGCTCAGCTGTTCGAAGCCCGCCATGAGATGGTCACGCAGCACGATGGCGTCGCTGCGGGTGTAGAGGCCGCAGGTGTGTTCGGCCGCCCCCTTGAGGCCGTAATAGGCGGCCGACACGCCGGTGGCGAGGATGAGGTAGTCGTAGCCGAGCTCAAGCCCGTTGGTGAACTTGGCCAGGCGCGAGCCCGAGTCGATCGCGGCGAGTTCGCCGTGGCGGTAAATCGCCCCGTACCGCCGCACGAAGCCGCCCGCCGGGTAGGCGACGTCGCCGGGGTTCAGCCCGGCGGTGGCCACCTGGTAGAGCAGCGGCTGGAAAGTGCTGTACAGGTGGCCGTCGACCAGGGTGACCCGCATTCCCGCGCGAGTGAGCCGCTTGATGGCGGAAAGCCCGCCGAATCCCGCGCCGCAGATGACCACGCGCGGCGCGTTCGGATCAGCCCGATTCCTTCTTGCGATCGTCCTCACCTCCCGCCCCGGCTGCGACCACGATGTCGATGTCCTCGCGCCGTTTCTCTACCATCGCGTACAGCTCGAACGCACGGCGATCCTGCTGGGTGAACGGCGGCGGCGCGATGCTGCGCGGCCACAGCCGGTACGCGCGGACCACGTTGAACTCGACCGCGTACAAGGTGAGCTGGGCCTGCAGGTAGAGCCAGGCGATCAGCCCGAGCACGAGGGCGAACGTGCCGTACAGCGGCCTGGCGTGGGCTAGCTGGTGGGACACGAAGGTGCTCCCGACGACCTGCAGTACCTGCCAGATGACCGCGCTGATCGCGGCGCCGAGCCACAGCTGCCGCCAGGTGATCTCGCTCGCGGTGCCGAGCCTGAAGGCCAGCCAGAACAGCCCGAAGTTCAGCGCCAGCGATACCACCAGGGCCAGCACGCGCGGGCCGGCGCCGGGGAGCACCCGGCCCGCGTCGACCGCGACCCCGGACAGGACGATGGTACCGATGAAGCCCACGCCGATCACGATGATCAAGGCCGCGCTGCGCAGCCACGACCACGGGAATCCGGGACGGCGGGAGAAGGGGATCTCCCACGCCGAGTTGAGCGCGTTCTGGACCGAGTTCGCCACTCCTAGCGACCCGATGAAGATTCCCACTACGGCGACCGCGAGAGCGATCCCGGTCTGGCTCAGGTGGCCGATGCTTTGCTGAAGCTGCGGGCCGATCACCGGATACTGCTTCAGCGCGGCGTCCACCAGCTTTTTCTGCAGCGCGGGATTGTTCTTGAGCGCGATGTCCAGCACCGTGACCAGGAGCAGCAGCAACGGGAAGATCGCGACCAGGGCCGAGTAAGCGATCAGCGCGGCGAGATTGCCCGCCTGGTCGTCGCCGAACTTCTTCCATACCGCGACCGGCACGGCCAGCCACGCGTGCCGCTGCTGCAGCGCGTCCACGGCCCCGACGATCCGTTTGATGATGTTCATCGCGACGCTACCTACCCTGTCGGATCGGGGCTAAAGGTTGAGGGCGACCAGTTCGGGACGCAGGCAGCCCTGGTCAGCGGACGGCGAGGCCGACGCGCTGACGCCCGGGCTGGGGGTACTGCCGACCGGCCCTGACGTGCTCGGCGACGGGGGTGACGTGACGCTCGCGGACGTGCTGCTCCCGGATGGGCTCGGCGAGACAGCGGGGCTTGGCGCGAGCTGCGCGCAGGCGGCGATGACGACCAGGTTGCTGGCCGGGTCGGCGCTGCCGCCGACGCCGCTGAGGTCGACGAAATAGTGCGGCCAGCCCAGCCCGGCCGCCGCCAGCGTCACTCGCTGCACGGAGATGTCGTAGCCCCAGGCGTCCCCGCCCGCGCCCTGGTCGAGCCCGAGCGCCACGCCGTCCCGGACCGCGTAGATGCCGGCCGACCCGTCGACCGCGGACCCGGAGGCGGTCGCCGTGATCCGGCCGGTCCACGGGTTCACGCCGACCAGGTTCGATCCCTTGGTCAGGTAGATCTCCTGCTTGCCCGGGTCGGTTGCCTCGGGCAGCGCCCCGCGGATGGACCACAGCCAGGCTCCGGTGGTGCCGTCGTACGCCGTCACGCCGCCGCTGGAAGAGAACAGCACCACGCCGTCGAACGCCGAGCTGAACGTGCCGATGAAGGACAGCCCCTCGAGCGGGTGAACCACGTACTCCGCGCCTGTGGCCAGGTTGATCTTGCGCAGCGCGGTAACGGGCGCCGACCCCTGGAACCCGCCGGCCGACTCGGCCACGTAGAGCGAACCGTCGGCGGTTCGCCACGCTTGCGGCACCCGGCCGATGGACCGCTGCCAGCGGACGCGCCCGGTGGTGTTGTCGTAGCTCGTCACCGCCGTGGTGCCGACGATGACGGTGTACCGCGGACTACCCGCGACCGCCCCGCCGAACTCGGCCGCCGGGTAGCGGCCCGACTGAATGCCGGTCGAGCCGGACAGGGCCACCTCGGTGCGCTCGAGCTGACCGGCACCGGAGTACTCGACGCCGGCGGTGACCTCGCCGGGCCAGGTGCGCACCGACGCGATGGCCGCGTCGGCCGGGAAGCCGGTCAGCGTCTGCTGCCACAGCAGCGTGCCGGTCTTCGCCGAGTAGCCGTAGACGGTCAGGCCCAGGCCGACGGCGGCGATGCCGTAGCCGACCGATACGTACGCCAGGCCGCCGGCTGGCACGGTGCCGGTCAGCCCGGATACCACGTCCCACGACCCCGGCAGCGGCCTGGTCCAGGCGATCATGCTCGGCACGGATCCGGCGCGACAGCCAGACCGGCACGCCGGCGCTGACGCCCCGCCGGCCGCGCCGAGCGAGGGGTAA
>JASIGD010000019.1 GCA_030045295.1 Streptosporangiaceae bacterium | reverse complement strand
GGCTTCACCCCCCTGGCGACGGGGCTGGCCCTGGTCCCCTCGACAGCGCTGGTCGTGCTCACCTCCACGCTGCTCACCCGCCGGCTGCTGGCCCGGTTCACCATCAAGTACGTGCTGCTCGCCGGGCTGGCCGCCATGGCCGCGGGCCAGCTCTGGCTGACCCAGATCTCCGCCAGCTCCAGCTACGCTACCGCCGTGCTGCCCGGCCTGCTGCTGACCTCGCTGGGCATCGGCCTGGCGCTGCCCGCCGCCTCCATCGCCATCACCGCCGGCGTCCGGGGCCGTGACCAGGGCCTGGCCGGTGCCCTGTTCACCACCGGCCAGCAGACCGGCGCCGCGGTCGGGCTGGCCATCCTGGCCACCGTCGCGGCCGCGCGCACCGCCCACGCCGCCGGCTCACTGGTCGCCGGGTACCGGCTCTCCTTCCTGATCGCCACCGCGCTCGCGCTGCTGGCCGCGGTCCTGGTCGCCTGGCAGCTCAGCTCCCGGGACTGCCAGCAGGAACTCGCCCGCCAGCAGACCGGGCCGGGCGCCCCGCCCACGACGCCCGCCGAAGCGCAGCTGCGCAAGTGCTGACCCGCGCGGTCTGGCGCTCATGAACGGACGACGCCGCGTGGGAAGCGGTGGCAGTACTGGCCGCGCCGCCCGGCGCGGGCCGGGCCTGGGCGGGGTACGGGGGGTGTGCGGTGAGCGGCGGGCGGCTGAGGCTGGTTGAGGCGGGTGCGGGCGGCGTGGTTCACTCTGCCCAGGTGGTGCCAGGCTGGACCTGGGAGACTGGAGGCTGGCCGGCCGGGCTCGCCGGGCGGTCGTCGGCAGGACGGAGGAACGGTGCCGGACAAGACGATGCGCGCGGTGAGCCAGGACAGGCTCGGTCCTCCGGACGTGCTGCAGGTGGTAACCGTCCCGCGGCCCGAGCCCGAGGGGACGGAGGTTCTGGTCCGCGTCCTGGCGGCGGGAGTGAACCCGGTGGACTGGAAGACCAGGGCGGACGGCGGCCGCCTCGGGCCGCCGCCGTTCATCCTGGGCTGGGATGTGGCCGGCGTGGTGGCCGCTGTCGGGGAGGGGGTGACCAGGTTTGCGGTGGGGGACCGGGTGTTCGGGATGCCGTGGTTTCCGCGCCAGGCCGGCGCGTACGCCGAGTACATCACCTGCCCGTCGCGCCAGCTGGCCGCCACGCCGGACGGCCTGGATGATGCCGACGCGGCGGGACTGCCGCTGGCGGGCCTGATCGCGTGGCAGAGCCTGATCGACACCGCCGCGGTCAAGGCGGGGGACCGGGTGTTGATCCAGGCCGCCGCGGGCGGTGTGGGCAGCCTGGCGGTGCAGATCGCCAAGCACGCGGGCGCCTTCGTGATCGGCACTGCCGGACCCGGTGACCAGGAGTTTCTCGCCGGGCTGGGGGTCGATCAGCCGATCGATTACACCAGGGCGGACCTGGCCGGCCAGGCCGCCGGCGTCGACGTGGTCCTGGACCTGGTCGGCGGCCCGGCCGGCCTCGCCGCTCTGCCCGTCTTGCGCGACGGCGGCCTGCTGGTCAGCGTGCCCAGCGCCGCCGACGTCCCGCCGCTGCGCGCCGCCGCCGCCGGACGCGTTCGCGTCACCGGCATCTTGGTCGAGCCGGACCGTACCGGCATGGACGCGCTGGCCGCGCTGGCCGCGGCCGGCCAATTGCGGCAGCGGATCGCCCGCACGTTGCCGCTGGATCAGGCCGCCCGCGCCCATGAACTCGGCGAGAGCGGGCGCGCGGCCGGAAAGATGATCCTGCTACCCGGCCCTACCGGCGACCGGTAGACCGCCGGCGACACCGCGGCCGGCGTCCGCCTGCCCGGCCCGCGCCGCCCGGCGGCCACCGGGCCGTTCACTGTGCTGTTCCGCAGGCACGCGCCGTGCATCACGGCGTCACCGGGACGCTGCGGGCACGCTAGAACCAGACGGAGGTAGACATGGCCACCCTGGCGGACCTGGGCGCCGGGGCAGCGGGTCCCGCCAGGCTCATTCGGTGAGGACTACCCACTGTCGGCCGTCGATGAGTTCGCGTGCCGCGTCGAGGTGACCGGCGTGGGTTGCCGTCTCGGCGATCACATGCAGCAGGATTTCGCGGAGGTCGTTGAGCCGCCAGCTGCCAAACAGGTCCTCAGGCCACCAGGCGGGTGCGCCGTCGAGGGGAGTGGCGGCAATGATGGCATCGGCAAGTTCCACCTCCCGCCGGTAGCCGTCGAGCACGGCGGCGGCCGTCATGTCCGCAGGCACCTGCCAGGCGTTATCCGGCTCGTCGTCTGGCATCGGCTCGCCAGCGACAACGGCAAGGAACCAGAACCGCTCGACGTCGATCGCCAGATGATGGACCAGCCCGGCGCAGGTCCAGCCCGAGGGCAGTACGGGGCGCCGCAGGTCCTCCTCGGACAGGCCGTCCACGATGCCGAGCACGTGATGGCGCTGCTTGGCGAGGGATGAGATAAGCGCCTGCCGCTCCTTGGTCACGGAGGGCTGCGTCATGGCTGATCCGCTCCTTCGCCAGGCCGACACACGCGATGATTCAACCCATCATCCCGAAGCTGGGGCGAGGCTCATGTACGCAC
>JASIGD010000165.1 GCA_030045295.1 Streptosporangiaceae bacterium | reverse complement strand
GCCCCGAGCGCGCCCGCCTCGAGCGCGCCCGCCTCGAGCGCGCCCGCCTCGAGCGCGCCGGCTCCGAGCGCGCCGGCCCCGGCTCCGGCGTCGTCCTAGCGTTCAGTGCCTGAAGGACTGGCGCATGTTCTGGATCTGCGGCGGGGGCTGGGTCTGCGGGTGATGCTCCAAGACCTCCAGCTGCTTGCGCAGGTCGTCCAGCAGCAGGTCGGCTAGGTCGGTGCTGAAGCCGTTCCTGACCACGATCCGCATCACCGCGGTGTCCGTCATGTCGTCCGGGAAGGTGTACGCCGGAACCTGCCAGCCGCGCATCCGCAGCCGGTCGGACAGGTCGAACACCGAGTAGCCGGTGATGTCGTCGCGCAGCTTGAACGCGAACACCGGAATGTCCTTGCCCTCGGTGAGCAGCTCGAACGGGCCCATCTTGGCGATCTCGCCGGACAGGTGGAGCGCGATATCCTGGCAGGTCTGCTGCACACGCCGGTAGCCGTCGGCGCCGAGCCGGATGAAGTTGTAGTACTGGGCGGCGACCTGCGCGCCGGGCCGGGAGAAGGTGAGCGCGAACGTCGGCATCTGGCCGCCCAGGTAGTTGACCCGGAAGATCAGGTCCTCCGGCAGCGCGTCGTGGCTGCGCCACAAGATCCAGCCCACCCCGGGGTATACCAGGCCGTACTTGTGCCCCGAGGCGTTGATCGACGCCACCCGCGGCACTCGGAAGTCCCACTCGAGGTCCGGCTGCAGGAACGGGGCGACAAACCCGCCGGACGCTCCGTCCACGTGCACCGAGATGTCCCAGCCCCGATCGGCCTGCAGCCGGTCAAGCGCCTGGCTGATCTCCAGGACCGGCTCGTAGCTCCCGTCCATGGTCGAGCCCATGATCGCGACCACGCCGATGGTGTTCTCGTCGCACTTGGCCACGGCTTCCGCGCCGCGCAGGTGCAGCCGTCCCGGCACCATCGGCACGAAACGGGGCTCGACCTGCCAGTACCGGCAGAACTTCTCCCAGCACACCTGCACGTTCCTGCCCATGACCAGGTTCGGCTTGCTCGCATCGAGGCCCGCCGCCTGCCGCTCGGCCCGCCAGCGCCACAACAGCGCCATACCGCCGAGCATGCAGGCCTCGCTTGACCCGGTGGTGGA
Source organism: Streptosporangiaceae bacterium (assembly GCA_030045295.1). The sequence goes on along the minus strand of JASIGD010000165.1, from coordinate 1,570 downwards.
GGTGCCGGTCGCAGCCCCGCCGGACGGGGCGTTCCACAGCCGGGACAGGATGTTCACGCAGCGCAGCTCGAGCTCGGCGGTCTGCGGATACTCATCCTTGTCGATCATGTTCTTGGCCTCGCAGTCGGTCATCAGCTGCTCGGCCTCTTGTTCCATCCAGGTCGTGACGAACGTGGCCAGGTTAAGCCGGGCGTTGCCGTCGAGGATGAGCTCATCGCGTACCGCTTGCAGGGAAGTGCGCGGCAGCATGCCGTGTTTTGGCAGCCGGTACCGCGGGATCTGCTTGCTCAGCTCCGAGTAAATGGGATTGATCGCAAGTTTGGCGTCTTGGCTGGACTCATCCACCTGGCGGTGCAGCGGCATGGACCTGTCTCCCTGGTTGTCTGGGCAGGTGGTGCTGGGCCTTCTAGCGGCCAGGCTAACGCGTCGGTCCGAGAGCGGGGCCGCCGCGGTGGCCAGACGGACTTCCCCGGCCGTCACGCGATGGCGCGTCCGGCGATCCATCAGCCGAACGGTGGATGCCGGTCAGCCAGGCGGCCGGCCGACCGGCTCGGTCGGCGGGTGCGTGAATCATGACCGTGCAGCCGATCCGTCGCCCGGGGCTGCCGGGCGATCCTGGCTATGACCCGGGCGAGACGCTGGACCTAGGAGGGACAAGATGATGACGCCGGTCATCGAGGCGACAGGGCTCACCAAGCGGTACGGGAAGCGGAATCTGCGCGCGCGGGACAGCGGCAGGCGTGACAGGTGCGACGGCGGCACGCGCCACCGTTCGTTCGGGATAAATGACTTTTCCTGGTGTAACGGCACAGCAGGAAGCCGCTGTCTTCAAGGACGTGCGCCAACTCCAGCGGCTGGGGTTGCGAGTCGAGCAGGGGCCCGGCCACGATCCGGCTCCCGCCCGGGCCTGCCAGCAGCGGGCCGATGGTCAGGCACAGCTCATCGAGCAGGCCGCCCGCGATGAACTGGGCCAGCAGGCGTGGTCCCCCTTCGATGAGCATCCGCTGGTGGCCCCGGTCGGCCAGCGCTCTGACCGCCGCATTCAGGTCGACGGCCTGGTCGCCTGCCACGATGACATCCGCCCGCCCGGCCAGGTCGTCGCGCCGGTCGGGCGGTGCCTGGGCGGTGGTGATGACGATCGTGCGAGCATGCGGCGGGGCGGCGGCGATCAGGCGGCTCGCCGGGTCCAGGTCGAGCCGCGCGCTGACCACCGCGATCGGCGGGGTCGGCGTCCGCCCTTTGCGCAGGTCGCGCCAGGCCTCGCGCTGGCGCGCCGGCCCGTACTGCTCGGCCCGGGCCGTCTGGGCACCGACCACGATCACGTCGGCAAGCGCGCGGAGCAGCGCGAACAGGCGCCGGTCGCCCCTCGAGGACAGGCCTGCCGTGACCCCTTCGAGCATCGCGGCTCCGTCCGCGCTGGACACCATGTTGGCGCGCAGCCACCGCCCGGCCGGGTACGCGTACAGCCTGGCCAGGTCGGGATCGGCTAGTTCGGCCGACGGGAACAGCTGGCGCATGGTCAGTCCACCGACCGCAGCACGAGGACGCTCCGGTCGGCGACCTCGACCTC
>JASIGD010000164.1 GCA_030045295.1 Streptosporangiaceae bacterium | reverse complement strand
TGGCGGGGGCCGGGATGGCCCAGCGCTCGTAGAGGGCGTCGGACTCCTCCTCGGGCAGGGCGTTGCCGAAGCTGAAGTGGAACTCCTTGGCCGTCAGCGAGACCGCCCGGTGCTCGTTGGCCGGGTTCTTGAAGACCGGCAGTGTCGCGTGCAGCGCCGACAGCGGCAGCGGCAGCACGCCCTTAATCTGCGCGGCGTCGATGCCGATCGCCCCCGCCCCGCAATCCATGCCGAGCAGCTTCTGGGCGATCATCCCGCCGAAGGAGTGCCCGATGATGATCGGGCGGGCTGGCAGCTGATCGATGAAGGTCGCGTAGTGGCTGGTGACCTCGTCGATGCCGTGGTTGGCGATGCTGTCGGGATCGGCGCGGCAGCCTGCGACCGTGTCGGCATCACCGGGCCAGCCGGGTGCGAAGGCCTCATAGCCCGCCGAAGCGAACCGCTCCTGCCACGGCGCCCATGCGGATGCGTGCAACCACAGGCCGTGGATGAAGACGACGGGAGCCTTGGTGCCGTTCATTATCGGGCTACCTCCTCGGGTAGGTCAGGCTTTACTGCCATCGTGCTGCGCACTCCCTGGTCGCGCTTGAGTCATCCGACTGCAACTGGACCGCCGGGCAGACGAAGACGCGGCATCCCGGCCGCGCTTAACTCCTCGGCCTCGCACCGGAACCAGGGGTAGCTCCCCCGTCCAGTCACGGGAGGCTCCCGCTCAGCGCAGGCGGCCTGGCCGGACCGTCGCAGCGCCGGAATTTCAGTCAGATGACGCAAGCGCGGGCCGGGGGCCGCAGGACAGCCTTGAAAAGTGCCCGCCAGGTCACCGTACGAAGGCAAGAGGAGACGTCATGACGAGCTCCGCCGAGCTGGAAACCAGCGAGCGGTACATGCAGATAGCCGAGCGGTGGTTCACCGAGGGATGGACCGGCAATCTCGCGCTGGCCGATGACATCTTCAGCGAGGACCTGCGGACCAACGGCGTCCACGTCGGGGTGGCCGGGCCGGTGGGCAGGATCCGCGAGCGGCTGACGGGCTTCCCCGATGTGACCACGAGCATTGTGGACATGTTCGCCACGGGAGACAAGCTTGCCGTGACCCTCATGTGGCGGGGGACCCATACCGGCCCGTACGGCGGCGTGGCCGCGACCGGCAAGCCGGTCGAAGTGCGCGACACGGCGATCTGGCACTTCCGGAACGGGAAGGTCACCGAGATCCTGACGATCCAGGACCAGTTCGGGATCCTCAAGCAGATCGGGTACCTGCCGGACGTCGTGCACGCCGCCTGAGCGCCGGGGCTGGGTTGGCGGCGGAAGGAGGGACATCATGGACCTGCGCCTCAGCGGGCAGGCTGCGGTCGTCACGGGGGCCAGCCGGGGAATCGGGCTGGCGGTCACCCGCGGGCGGCCTCATCCCCACCTGGTAGGAAGCGCAGCACGCCCACGATCCGCTCCTGGGCGTCGATGCCGGCGGCCGGGCGGATGCGGGTCACCGGCGGCAGCGGTGAAGGCGGCGAAGACGGGGGTGGCGGCCAAGGGGGTAAGCGCTGCGCTCGCGGCTTGATCTCCGTCCCGGTGTGCCCGGCTGTGAGGAACGCCGGGAACCTGGGCGCAGACGTTGTCGGCGAAAAGGTCCGCGCAGCCGGGCGCGTTCCCCTAACGTCGTGCCCGTGATAAAGCGGTGGGCTGCTTCGCAGCGGCGCCTGGAGTGGACGCCGGGCGGGATCGCGGCCGGGGGACTGGCACCCGCGGCAGCGCGGGCCTACGGGCGCGGCCGGCTGCTGGCACTTGGCGCCGGGCTGCTCGCCGCCGGCGCACTGGTATTCATTGCGCGGAGCGTTGCCCGGTCCCGCGCCGGGCAGGTGACCGGCCGCTACGCCCAGGCGCAGGAGCAGCTTGGCTGTGCGGAGCTTAACGTGCGTATCGGCGGCATCGGCGCGCTGGAGCGCATCGCCCGCGACTCGCCCAGCCACCACCCCGCCGTGATGGAGACGCTCGCCGCCTTCATCCGGGAGCGCTCTCGCCAGCACCGGCCGCCATCCGGTCCCGGCGGCCAGGCCGGGGAACGATCGCCGCGGACCGACGTTCAGGCAGCCATCACCGTTGTCGGGCGCCGTGTTGCCGAGCGCGACCTGAGACCCGTTGACCTGGCTGGCGCCGACCTCACCGGCGCCGACCTGACCGGCGCCGACCTGACCGGCGCGGTCCTCGCCCACGCGGTCCTCGCCCGGGCGGATCTGCTCGCCGCGAAGCTCGTCCGCGCGGACCTTTCCGGCACAGACCTGGGCGGCGCCAGGCTTACCAGCGCCAATCTCGATGGCGCGGACCTTACCGGCGCGGACCTCACCGATGCCGATCTCGCCGGCGCGGTCGTTTCCCGTACGGTGTTCACCGGCGCGGACCTCACCGGCGCCCTGTGGCCAGTAGGTGGGCCAATCCCGCCGGGCTGGCAACGGCACGCTGGCTCTGGTCAGCTGATAGCGGCAGGCACCAGCGCCGAGATGGCAGAGAAAGACCAGCCACATCGCTGAGCTCACGCCGAAGACCGGTCAGGAATCGAGAAGCACCCGCCGCCGCGCCGGTCTTACCATGACCACCATGGACTTGAGTATCCACACGACGCCCCTCCCCCATACCGACCCCGAGGCCTCCCTGGCCTTTTACCGCGACCTTCTCGGTTTCGAGGTCCGCAAGGACGTGGGTTCCGGCGAGATGCGCTGGATCACTGTCGGGCCGCCAGGCCAGCCGGGCACGTCTATCCTGCTGGCGCCGCCGGCAGCCGACCCCGGCATCACCGACGGCGAGCGCCGGACCATCGTCGAGATGATGGCGAAGGGCACCTTTGGCTGGATCATGCTGGCCACGAAGGACCTCGATGGCGCCTTCGAGAGGGTGCAGGCTGGTGGCGCCGAGGTCGTCCAAGAGCCGATGGAGCAGTACTGGGGGGACCGCGACTGCGCATTCCGCGACCCCGCCGGCAACCTGGTCCGCATCCAGGAACTGCGCTGACTCCCGCACGGCCACCACGCGCAGGCGGCTGGCGTCCGAGCCGGCCGCCGGGGTGATCAGGCCGTCGACGTCCTGGGGCGGGTTGGTCTGGGCGTTGACCAGATGTCCGCGGATAAGGCGGTTCGTGGGACGCGTACCTTAAGTCGTCCCCATACCTGGGGCGCCGGCTAGCAGCGCCCTCTCGGCGGCTGGCGACCGCCTAAATGTAGCGCCTCGCCGATGGCGAGTACGGCGGTGACCAGGTCGTACAGCGCTCCGGACAGGTCGTGCTCGGTGACCAGCATGACCTGCTCATCGACGCGAAGATGGTAGACCGCACCCTCCGGAATCGGCCGGTAGGGCGGCGGGTCAGCCACGGCGCGCGTGATGAGTTCCTCCCACGGGCCGCGTTCGCTGGACGCGGCGGTGTCAACCATCCGGCGATCCATCGTGCCGTCCGGGCCGATTCGCGTCACGACGACCCTCATCAGTTCAGTTTGTCCCACGTCAGCCGCGCTCCGGCAGGCAGAGGGCGACAATGGCGGGGCCTGCGAGCGCGCCCGGGCGGTTACACGCCCTGCGGACAGCTGAAAGCGTGAGCGCCCACGGCGTCGGACCAGTCGTGAGCGCCGCCCGGTCTGGCGTGGGTTGCCGCGTCCGGCCGGGCAGCCTCATGCTGAGGGCATGGATGTCAGCATGAGGCTGCAACTCAGGCCCGGGCAGTCGGTGGCGGTCCTTAACCCGCCGCCGGGCCTGGTGCTGCCGGGCGTGGTGGCGACGGTTACCGCCGCAGACGCCGACGCGGTGGTCGTTTTCGTCGTCCGGCAGGAGGACCTGGGTTCGGCAGAGCAGGCGGTGGCGGCGGCGCGTGCGGATCGCCTGGCGTGGATCGGCTATCCCAAGGGCGGCCGGCTCGGGACAGATCTCAACCGCGACCGGCTCGTCACGGCGCTGGCCGGCCGTGGCGTGCAGCCTGTCCGCCAGGTGTCAATCGACGACACCTGGTCCGCGTTGCGTTTCCGCCCGGCGAAGCAGTAGAGACCGGGCCCGGGAGCCGTCATCGATACCGGCTGCAGGGAAGGCCGGGTGGTCAGCGGGGGGCGGGCACGGTCGCGACGGCCCCCGCTGACGGAAGACATTCGTTGTTAGGCGTCGCGCTTGCGGAACAGGTAGGCACCGACCCCCAGGAGCACGGCGGCGTAGACCAGTGTCACACCGAACTGCGGCCACGCCGACCACAGGTGCGGGTTGTGCTGGCCAACGGTCACCGAGAGCACCCGGCCGGCCGCGTCGGGGAAGAACCGCACGACGTCCCAGCGCCAGGTGTTCGGCAGCAGCTGCACGATGATCGGGATGACGAACATCAGGCCGATCGCCGAGGTGATCGCGCCGGCGGTGTGCCTGATGATCGAGCCGAGGCCGAACGCGATCAGCCCGACGACCGTCACGAACAGCGCGGTGCCGATGATCGCGGTAAGCACCGTGCCCGGGGAGATCACGATGGTGCCGCTGAACGTCACGTTCTTCGGCGAGCCGTTCTGGACCGCGTTCGCCGGGATGGTGATGGAGTGGAACAGCGAGGCGCTCACCCCGGAGCCTGCCATGGCCGCCTGGCCGACGAAGAACGTGATGAACGAGGTGATCAGCGAGACGACCAGGGTCACCGTGGTGAACACGATCAGCTTCGCGGCGTATACCGTGCCGCGCCGCGGCATCGCGGTCAGCGAGGTGCGGATCATCCCGGTGGAGTACTCGGACGTGATCACCAGCACGCCCAGCACGGCGATAATCAGCTGGCCCAGCTCGAAGAAGGCGCCCAGCGAGGCCTGGGTCGCGTCCATCCCCGCCTTGTTCGCCGGGTTGTTGTGGAGGTTATTGGCGATGGCGAAGCCGGCGATGGCCGCGAAGCCGACGCTGACAACGACCAGCGCCGCGATCGTCCAGTACGTGGAGCGGACCGAGCGCAGCTTGGTGAACTCCGAGCGGATCGCGCCGCCCAGCCCAGCCCGGCCGGTCGCCGGCGGCAGCGCGGTCAGCCGCAGGCTCGAAGCGGTGACGTTAGGCATCGTTCAGACCCCACTTCCGATGGTGGCGGTCGCGTCAGGAACCCCGGCGTGGTATTCGACGCTGTCGGCGGTAAGTTCCATGAACGCCTCCTCGAGCGAGGCACGAAGCGCGCTCAGTTCGTGTACCCGGATGCCCTGCTCGAAGGCGATGTCGCCGATCGCGTCGGTGGCCAGCCCGCGGACCAGCAGCGTGCCGTCGCTGTCAGCGGCAGCCTCACCGCCCTTGGCGGCGAGCGCGGCCGCGAGCTGATCCGGAGAGGGGGTCCGGACCCGCACGGCCGCGCCCGATGACCGGGCGATGAACTCATTCATCGTGCAGTCGGCGATTAGCTTGCCCTTGCCGATCACGATGAGGTGATCAGCGGTGTTCTCCATTTCCGACATCAGGTGGCTGGAGACGAAGACCGTACGGCCCTCGGCCGCGAGCGCCTTCATCAGGTTCCTGATCCACAAGATGCCTTCAGGGTCGAGCCCGTTGACCGGCTCGTCGAACATGAGCACCTTGGGGTCGCCGAGCATCGTCGCCGCGATCCCGAGCCGCTGGCTCATGCCGAGGGAGAAACCCTTAGACCGTTTGCGGGCCACCTCGGATAGCCCGACGAGGTCGAGCACCTCGTCGACCCGCTTCCTCGGCAGGTTATTGGTCTGCGCCAGGCACAGCAGGTGGTTGCAGGCGCTGCGCCCGCCGTGCACCGCCGTGGCGTCGAGCAGTGCGCCGACCTCGCGCATCGGGCTGGGCAGGTCGGCGTACCGTTGGCCATCCACGCTGACCGTGCCCGCGTCCGGGTAGTCAAGACCGAGGATCAATCGCATCGTGGTGGTCTTGCCGGCGCCGTTCGGGCCGAGGAAGCCGGTCACCTTGCCCGGCTCGACGCCGAACGTCAGGTCGTTGACGGCCACTTTCTCGCCGTATCGTTTCGTGAGCCCCCGTACCTCGATCATCGGAATCTATCCTCTCTTCGTCTAAGACGTTCCCCAGTGTGCCCGTGCGCTGCCGTCCGCCGCGTCGGCCGCAATGATGATTCCGCCTACTACCGGGGGTGGACGGCTGGAAAGACCCTGGCGGCTGTGGTAGCGCAGGTATATGACCGGAAGCGATCTCAGCCGGGCCGGCGCGCCGCTGCGCGCGCCGGCTCTGTCGGTCCGCGGGCTCGGCCCTGCCGAGGTGACCGTTGCCGGCCTCACCGCAGGCGGCGCCGCGCTGCT
>JASIGD010000163.1 GCA_030045295.1 Streptosporangiaceae bacterium | reverse complement strand
CGATGTCACCGGTGACCTTGATCAGCGCGCTCTTCAGCGCGCTCGGCTGGCCGGTCAGCAGCGCGCCGCTGCGGTCGGCGGCCAGCTCACGGTAGCGGGACAGCATCCGGATCAGCAGGAAGCTGACGGCGTAGACCACGATGCTCACCGCCATCAGCGCGAGCATCACGATCGCGGCGTTCTGGTTGTTGTTGCCGCGGCCGCGGCCGCCGCCGAACAGCTCGCCGTAGAAGGCGATCCTGATCAGCAGCGCGGCCACGATGGCCAGGAACGAGGCGACGGTCATCACCTGGACGTCCTTGTGCGCCACGTGCGACAGCTCGTGCGCGATGACGCCCTCGAGCTCCGCGTCGTCCAGCTTGCTCATCAAGCCGGTGGTCACGCAGAGCACCGCCTTGTCGGCGTTGCGGCCGGTGGCGAAGGCGTTCGGCAGGTCGGTCCTGGCGATCGCCACCCGCGGCTTCGGCATGTCGGCCAGCGCGCACACCCGGTCCACGATGCCGTGCAGTTGCGGCGCCTGCTGCGGGGTGACCTCCACCGCGCCCGCCGTGCGGAGCGCGATCTTGTCGGAGTAGAACAGCGACCCGATGGCGAAGCCGCCGGCCAGGACGATCGCGATCAGCGCGATTCCGGCGCTGGAGGCGTGGTAGGCAGCCCCGATGCCGATGATCGCGGCGACGAATGCGACAAACACCAGCCCGAGCAAGAACATGGTCGCGGTCATCCGCGCCGTCAGCCCCCGATCGGGCGCATACCTGGTACGCGCCGCCATGGCGCCACCTCCGTTCGGCCCGGCTGGGTAATGCCCTCCGGAGCCACCAGCACTACTTTGCTGAAATTTTATCTGACGAATGCTGATCGTTAGCTGAACGTTTGCCGCAAGTATGCTCTGGGCTTAGCGGCCTCCCCGTGGGCCGGCGTTTAGCCCGGGATGAGGCCCTCATCCGTGAGCATCTTGCGGACCTCGTCCATGCTCGAGTCCTGATTCGGAAGGATCAGATCCGACGGTTCAAGGATATCCGGAGGAAGCGGTGAACCCTCCGCGCGTACCTGGGCCAGCAGGCCAGTCAGCGTGGCGGTGAACGCGCCCTGATCGCCGTGTTCGACGGCGGCCTCGAGCTCGGTGTCCAGACGGTTCAGCTCGGCGGCGGCGGCATCGTCGACCCTGAACTGGCCTTCACCGAGGATCCTGACGATCACGACCCGCCACCGTCCTGGGCCTCGTCAGACCGGCCGGGCAGGTCAGACACTGGGAGCCCGGCAGGCTGGGACTGCTGCACCTCATCGGCCTGCTGCGGGGGCAGGGCGTTCTGGGCGGGCGGCGGGGGCGGCGGTGCGTACGGGCCCTGAGACGCCGCCTGGGTCGGCTGCGCCTCGCCGTTGGAACCCGGCGCGGAACCCTCGAGCTGCTTCGGCGCGCTCGCGGTCAGCTCACCCTTGAGCCTGGCCAGCTCCCGCTCGACGTCGCTGCTGGCGCTCATCATGTCGAGCTCGGACTGGATGTCGTCCCGCCTGCCGCCCACCGCGTCGTCGAGCGCGCCGGACGCCATCAGCTCGTCGATCGCGCCCGCCCGGGCCTGCATCTGCGCAGTCTTGTCCTCGGCGCGCTGGATCGCCATGCCGACGTCGCCCATCTCTTCCGAGATGCCGGTGAAAGCCTCGTTGATCCTGGTCTGCGCCTCGGCTGCGGTGTAGGTGGCCTTGATGGTCTCCTTCCTGGTCCGGAAGGCGTCCACCTTGGCCTGCAGCCGCTGCGACGCGACCGTCAGCTTCTCCTCTTCGGCCTGCAGCTGGGCATACTGCGTCTGCAGGTCGTCCAGCTGGGCCTGCGCCGACGACTTACGCGTCAGCGCCTCCCGGGCGAGGTCCTCGCGGCCCATCGACAGCGCCTTGCGCGCCTGGTCCTCGAGCTTGTTCGCCTGCTGCTGGAGCTGGTTCATCTGCAGCTCGACACGCTTGCGCGACGTGGCGACATCCGCGACCCCACGGCGGACCTTCGTCAGCAGTTCGAGCTGCCGCTGGTAGGAATAGTCCAGGGTCTCACGAGGGTCTTCCATCTTGTCCAGGGCCCTGTTGGCCTTGGCCTTGAAGACCAGTGAGACTCGCTTCATCACGCCCATACGCGCGGCCGTCCCCTTCATGTACATCTACGCCGCCGGCGTGGCCGGGCAACCTGGCCGAGGCGGCCGGCGCCCGGCTAGACGGCGGACTTGCCCGTGCGACTAGTCGCATTCCACCCTACGCGGTCCCCAGCATGCGATCTACCACGTCTGGGTGTGCCCCTGTGCCTCTTATACCCCGTTGGGGCCGGTTCTAGCCGCTTGCACCGGGCCAGTGGCGGAACTTGCGCCGGGCCGGTGGCGGCGCTTGCGCCGGGCCGGTCCTAGAGCGAGCCCGCCAGGGCTAAGCTATGCGCGTGTTCCGACGCCGTAGCGCCGGGGCGACGGACGGCACGGCCCAGGACTCCCCGGGCGCGCAGAGCCCGGACGGCCCGGCAGACGCCAAGCAAGCCCGATCCCCCGCCGAGGCGGCCAAGGGGCGGCCCACGCCCAAGCGGAGCGAGGCCGAGCGCCGACGGCGCCAGCCGATCACCGGATCCCGCGCTCCGGCGGCGCCGCGCACTCCGGAGGACAAGACCCGGGCCCGTAGCGAACGTTCACGCAAGTACGAGGCCATGAAGCGCGGCGAGGAATGGGCGCTCAACCCGCGCGACCGCGGTCCCGCGCGCGCACTGGCCCGCGATTACGTGGACTCCACGCGCAGGGTCAGCGAGTACTACATGTACGTCCTGGTGGTGCTGCTCGCCGCCGTGTTCCTGCGGAACAAGGCGATTCAGGACTACATCTCTCCGCTGGTCCTGCTGCTGGTCGCCGTCATCGTGGTCGACGCCTTCCTGATCAGGCGCAAGCTCTTCAAGCTGGTCGCTGAGCGGCTGCCTGGCCAGTCGACCAGGGGCCTGACGACGTACGCGGTGTTCCGCGCGCTGCAGATACGCAAGTTCAGGATGCCGGCTCCGCGGGTTCAGCCCGGAGACAAGATCTAATCTTCCGGGTGCAGGCTCATCGGGCCGTACTCGGTCCTGGAGTCCTCGAGCAGCGTGACCTGATCGACGCCGATCTTCAGCAGCGCCCGCCAGTTCTCGCCAAGCCAGGTTTCCGCGTCACCCTGGCTGATGAAGATTGCCTCTTGCAGGTCATCGGTGGTGACCGGGGTGCCGTCGGCCTTCTCGTACCGCCAGGTCCAGGGCATCGGTGCCGCGCCTTTCTCGCTCGCTCGTGTGCGCTCAGTGAAGGTGACTCAGGGCGCGCGCCCGCACCCAGGTTAACGCGATGGCAGCGGGTACCACGACTGCGCTGGGGTGGCCGTCAGGCGCAGAACAGGATCGCCCAGACGGCCTTGCCGCGGCCGGTGACCGGGCTCCAGCCCCAGACGTCGCTCAGCGCGTCCACCATCTGCAGCCCGCGCCCGGCCTCCTCGGTCCGGTCCGGAACCCGGAGCACCGGGGCCTTGTCGGACGGATCGAGGACCGCGCACATGACCTCGCCGGTCCGGCGCAGCAGGCGCAGGCCGAGCGTCTGCCCCGGAGCTACGGACCGCGCAGCGTGCGAGACCGCGTTGGCGACGAACTCGCCGACGATGGCCTCCGCGTCGTCGGCGAGCGACGACAGGCCCCATTCCTTCAGGGTGTTCCTGGTAAAACGCCGGGCGGTTCGGCCGGACTGCGCGTTCGGACCAAGTGGGCACGCCGCCACGGCCGGGGAATCCCACCAATCGGAGGGCATCCGGACCACGCGCGGGCGTCCCGCGGCGCACTGCGGCCTGGCGGTCAGGTCCATCGGCCGGCGGAGGGCAGGATCGACCCTGGTCCGTGTCGGCAACCCGACCTGGCTCGAGCCCATCGCGACTCCGCGAACCGTCACGCGCCCATCCCGGCTGATCGACGCACTTGACATCCTGCCGAGTCTACGCCCTCGATGCAAGGCCATCTGCACGTTCATACGTATTGTGCACAAAGCAGCGCCGCAGGTCATGGACGTTTCAAGTAAAAGGCAGCGCAAAGGTAAAGCTTAGCGACGCGGCGCAAGCCGCGGTTGCGGGGCTGGGCACCCCTCCCCGGGGATGACCGTCCGGAAATCTGCACGCTACCGGTTCGCGGGGGCCCGGCCGTCAGCAGCGGCCCGGGCATGGTCGCGCAACATGCGCCGCTGCGAACGTACCTGGAAGAAAACGATCACGACGATCAGCCCGATCGAGATCCACAGCCCGTAGTGCGAGATGGTCTGGGCGACCACGACCGCACGATGGCCCAGGGCGTACCCGAGGCCCGCCAGCGCGCCCGCCCACAACAGCGACCCGATCAGGTCCAGGATCAAGAACGTGACCAGCCGCATCCCGGCCCAGCCGACGATGGCGAAGATGATCGCGTTGGGAATCGGCAGGAACGGGCTGACCACCACGGCCGGCCACGTGAACTTGCGGCCCCACCGCTGGACGCGGTCCATGTACCGGACCCCGCGTTTGCGCCGGCCCGACAGCAGCACGATGATGCGCTCCCCCCAGAGCCGGCCCGCCCACCAGTACAGCGGGTCGAACAACATCAGCCCGGGAATGGCGGCGAGCAGCACCACGGCCAGGCTGCCGTGGCCGACGCGGGTGAACGCCGCGGCGGCGACGATGGATTCGGTGCTCCCGGTCAGCACCTCACTCAGCACCGGATGAGTGCCGACGAGCTCGGCGCGGAAAGGCAGCAGCACGTAGTAGTAGATGCCGCTGAGCGCGATGCCGGCCCAGCACGCGATGTCGACCCAGCGCGGCCGCCCGGCCCACGGCACTCGCGGGTCATCCCCGGGCCGCCGCTGTTGACGAGACGCCCCCGTCGATTCTGGCGCCTCCACCTCAGGGACGGTCCCGGCTCCCCCGGTAGCGGCCTCCTCGTCCACCAGGCCACGGTATAACGAATGACGGGTAATTCCATCGTCGGCGGCGCACCGCGGCAACTGCCTCCGGGGGGTGTCCCCCGGCGCTGCCCTATCGGCTGGTCATGCGCCATGATGGCCCTCGTGACTGACGACCCCTTCGCCGCAGCGGCGGCCAGCGCCGCCCGCCTGGTCGCGCTGGCCGGCCGGCATGACATAGCCGTGGTTCTCGGCTCGGGCTGGGCGCCAGCCGCCGACGCGATCGGCGTGGCCGAGGCTGAGATCCCGCTGAGCGAGCTCGGCGGATTCGGAGAGCCCAGCGTGGCGGGCCACACGCCGACCGTGCGCTCGGTCGGTGCCGGGCCCCGGCGCGTGCTGGTGTTCCTCGGGCGGGTACACCTGTACGAGGGGCTGCCGCCCGCCACCGTGGTACACGGCGTGCGCACGGCGGTGTCGGCGGGCTGCCGCGTGGTGGTGCTGACCAACGCGGCGGGCGGCATCCGCGCCGGGCTCGCCGTCGGCCAGCCGGTGCTGATCAGCGACCATCTCAACCTGACCGGCAAATCTCCGCTGACCGGGCCTGCGCCGTCCGTCGGCCAGCGGTTTGTCGACCTGACCGACCTGTACTCGCCGCGGCTCCGGGTCCTGGCGCGCGAGGTCGAACCGAGCCTGGCCGAGGGCGTGTACGCGATGCTGCCCGGTCCGCACTACGAAACGCCGGCGGAGATCGCGATGCTGGCCAGGCTCGGCGCCGACCTGGTCGGGATGTCGACCGGCCTCGAGGCGATCGCCGCCCGCCAGCTCGGCGCGGAAGTGCTCGGCATCTCGCTGGTCACGAACCTGGCGGCGGGCCTGGCCGGGCACGGCCTGAGCCACGCCGAGGTCGTCGAGGCCGGCCAGGGTGCGGCCGGCCGGATGGGCGCCCTGCTAGCCGCGATCGTGCCCCGCATGTAGGGCTCGCGTCCCGGCCCGCTCACCGCGGGGAAGATACAGTGCGGTGGAGACACGGTTGCGGGGTGAAGGAGTGGCGGGCGAGCTTGCGGTCGAGGTGCGCCGGCTGGTGAAGCGGTTCGGCGGCCGGGTGACCGCGGTGGACGAACTGGACCTGTCGGTCCGGCCCGGTCAGACCTTCGGGCTGCTCGGCCCCAACGGCGCCGGGAAGACGACGACCATCCGGATGCTGCTGGGTCTGGTGCGCCCGGACGCGGGGGTGATCCGCGTGCTGGGCCTGCCGCCGGGTGACCCTTCGGGCCTGCGCCGGGTCGGAGCCATGGGGGAGACGGCGTTCTACCCGTTCTTGTCCGGGCGGGACAACCTGCGCGCCGCGGCGAGGCGGTGCCAGGTACCCGACGCGCGGGTGGCGGCCGTCCTGGAGACCGCGGGGCTGACCGCGCGGGCCGGTGACCGGGTATCCGGCTACAGCCTGGGCATGAAGCAGCGTCTGGCTGTGGCCGCGGCCCTGCTGAAGGACCCGGAGCTGCTGATCCTGGACGAGCCGTCCAGCGGCCTGGACCCGGTCGGGCAGCTCGAGATGCACCAGCTGATCCAGAGCCTGGCCGGCCAGGGCCGGACGATCCTGCTGAGCAGCCACGACATGCGCGAAGTGGAGGAGCTGTGCAGCCGGGTGGCGGTGATCGGCGGAGGCAGGCTGCTGGCGGAAGGTACCCCCGGACAGCTTCGCGGCCAGGCCCGTGTGTGGGTCCGGGCCGAACCTGCCGGGCAGGCCGCGGCGGTCGTCGCGGAGCTCGCCGGGCTGGAGGAGACGGAGCGGGCGGGCGACATGCTCAGCCTGGTCATGCGCGAGCCCGGGCCGAGCCAGGTGGCGGCGGTCAACCGCCAGCTGGTTGAGGCCGGCCTCGAGGTGAGCGAGGTGCGGACGGAGCGGCGGCCGCTCCGGGACGTCTTCTTGGACCTCACCGGCGGCCGCAGCGGCGGCGCCGACTCGCTGCGTCCGCCGGCGGGCAAGCGCAAGCGGCGCGCCGGGCGCGCGCCGGGCCAGGCTCCGTAGACCATGCTCGCGTCGCTACGCGCCGAGCTGCTCATCTTGCGCAAGTCCAGGGTGGCCTGGGCGCTGCTGCTGACCGCGCCGCTGCTGACGCTGGTGACGACGTACCTGTTCGGTTTCGTCGACTATCTCGGGCTCACGCCCGCGATGTACGCCCAGTACGGCACGCCGCAGCAGAACCTGCCTGCGCTGCTGCCCAGCCAGTTCGCCATCCAGGCCGTCGGCGACGTCGGCTTCACCGCGCCGTTCATCGTGCTCGGCGCGGTCATCGCCGGCGGCGACTGGGGGCGGGGGACCATCAAGACCTCGCTGCTGGCCGGGCCGGGCCGGGCCCGGACGTTCGCCGGGCAGGCGCTGGGCATCATGATCGCCTGCGCGGTCAGCGTCGTGCTGAGCTTCGCCCTGGCCGCCCTCGCGAGCGTCGCGATCGGCTGGTACGCGGGCAACGCAGCGGCCAGCGCCGCCGGCGCCTTTCCCGGCTGGAACGTGGTGGCCGAGGCGGTGGGGGCCGGGCTGCTCGTCGGAGTCGCCGCCGGGGCGCTGGGCATCGCGCTGGGCACGGTCTGCCGCAGCGCGGCCGGCGGGGTCGCCGCGGCGCTGGCCTGGTTCGCTCTGGTCGATGAATTCGGATACGAGCTGAGCGTCAACGCTGGCGGGCTGTTCCAGCACGCCTACAACGCCTTCCCGGAGGCGAGCGTGATAACGCTCACGAGCATGTTCGGCTCACCGGGCGGCGGCGCGAGCTCGGCCACTTACCAGCCGGTCAGCCCGTGGGCGGCGACCGCGATCCTGCTCGGCTACACCGCGGCGTTCCTCGGCCTGGCCCTCTTCCTGGTCCGGCGGCGCGATGTCGGAGCAGCTAGCAGCGCCTGGTCCGGCCGCCTCCGGTTCGCCCGGCGGCGTGTCCGCGCGGGCCAGCCGCATCCCGCGGTGCCGTCCGGCGGCCGGGGCCGCGAGGCCGCCGGCCAAGGCC
>JASIGD010000162.1 GCA_030045295.1 Streptosporangiaceae bacterium | reverse complement strand
CCCCGCCCGGACGGCGGCAGGTACGGATCGGCGAGCGCCGCGGTCACCGAAGGCTCGCCGGGACCCAGCAGCCGCAGGCAATCGATCGCGTAGCAGCCGCCGTCCATCAGCGCGCCGCCGCCCAGGTCGTAGTCATACCGGATGTCGTGCTCGTCCGCGATCACGAAGCTCGTCCAGCAACCGATGGACCGGACCGGCCCGAGCTCGCGGACGACGTCCTGCAACCGCCGGGTCAGCGGGTGGTACCGGTAGTGCATGGCCTCCATGACCACCAGGCCGGCGTCCGCGGCCGCGTCCGCGACCCGCTCGGCTTCCGGCGCGTTGGACGCGAACGGTTTCTCGCACAGCACGTGCTTCCCGGCGCCGATCGCCCTGAGCGTCCACGGCCCGTGCAGCGAGTTCGGCAGCGGGTTGTAGACGGCGTCGATGTCCGGGTCGGCGAGCAGGTCGTCGTAGCTGCCGTAGGCCACCGGTATCTCGTGCCGGACGGCGAAGGCCTCGGCGCGGGCCTGCTCCCGTGCTGCCACCGCCGCCACGGTTACCGCGGGAACCTGGCGGGCCGGCTCGATCAGCGCCGGCGCGGATATCCGGGCCGAGCCCAGCACTCCGATGCGTAGCACGTCCACGGTTCAGGCTATGACACGAGCCAGCGACCGGAGGCGGAAGCCGGGGAAGTCGACACGCCGTAACTGAGCATTCATCGCCGCTTCACCTGCCGGTGGCGTGTTACTTTTGTATCCCCACGGGGTCAGACCTGGCGGGTGCTTCATGTGTTTCTGATGAGAAGGGTGGAGCATTGGGCCAGGATGACCGCCTGGTGGCGCTGGTCAGCGCTGGTTCGCGCGGTATCGGCGCCGCCGTCGTGCGCAGGCTCGCCGCGGCCGGCTGGCACGTCAGCTTCAGCCACCGGCGCGACGAGCAGTCCGCCCGCGAGGCCGAGAAGGCCGCACGTGAGTTCGGTGCCCAGGTGGCCGCGGTCGAGGTGGACATGACCGATGCCGCCGAGGTCGCGTCGTGGGTTCGGCGCGCCGAGGAGGAACTAGGCCCGGTGGGTGCCGTGGTGAGCTGCGCGGGAGTCATCAGGGACCGGCCGCCGTCGCTGGTGGAGGACGCCGACTGGCGGGCCGTGATCGACACCGAGCTGGACGGCATGTTCCATCTGTGCCGCGCCGCCGTGTTCCCCATGATGAAACGAGGATCGGGCCGGATCATCACGGTGTCCTCCGTGGTCGGGGTGTACGTCCACACCGGCTCCGGTGATGACCTGGCGGCCAAGCCCGGGATCGCCGGGTTCGTCAAGGCGCTGGCGACCCAGACCCGCCGGTTCGGGATCCGCGTCAACGCTGTGGCGCCCGGCCCGGCCCTGCGCGACATGACCGCGATAGTGCCGGAAGGGACGACGGCCGGCCTGACCGAGACGATCGCGCTCCGCCGCTTCGGCAGCGCCGCCGAGGTCGCCGAGCTGGTCGCGTTCTTGCTCTCCGACGAGGCCGCGGAGATCACCGGGACCGTCCTGGAGGTGCCCGGCGGGATATCCGCTGTGACGCCGGATCCGCCGGCACAGCAAGTGAGCCTCAAGGCCGGGGCCGCCGGGGCGGGGCCGCCGTGACCGAAGGCCGACGGGTCTTTGGCCCTTGGGAGGGTCGCGCTTGGGCTAGCCGGCCATCGGCGCCTAAGTTTGTATCGGATGATAGACACCGGCCAAGACCAGACGTTCAGTCCCTACGTGCCCACCGTCCTGATCGATTGGCTACGGGAAAATCCGGAGGCCAGTCACCGCACGGTGGACGGCACGCTGGCGTTTATCGACATCTCCGGGTTCACCCGGCTGACCGAGCGGTTCGCCCGGGCGGGCAAGGTCGGCGCCGAGGAGGTGAACCAGATCCTGAACGCGGCGTTCGTGAGCCTTCTGGACGTCGCGTTCGGATACGGCGCGGGCCTGATCAAGTGGGGGGGCGACGCGGTGCTGCTGCTCTTCCAGGGCGGGGAGCACGCGGCGGCGGCGTGCGCCGCTACCTGGGAGATGCGCAGGACGCTCCGGCGCGGCGGAAAGGTAACCGGTACCGCGGGCTCGGCGACGCTGCGGATGTCCGCCGGCGTGCACAGCGGCCCGGTCATGTTCTTCCTGGCCGGCAGCAGGCACCGAGAACTCATCATCACCGGGCCAGCGGCCACTCAGACCGCCCTGATGGAAGCGGCCGCCGAGGCCGGTCAGGTCGTGGTCAGCCCCGCTGCCGCCGCTCTCCTCGGCCCCGGCCCGGTCGGCGCGGCCAAGGACCCGGGGTACCTGCTGAGCGGCGCCCCCAAGATTCCGCCTCGGGGCCACCGGCTACGCGACGTCACCGGCCTGGACCTGGGACGCTACGTGCCACCCCCGGTGGCGGAGAACCTGCTGGCCGGCGGGCATGAAGGAGAGCACCGCAGGGTATCCATCGCGTTCATCGAGTTCTCCGGCACCGACCAGTTGCTGAAGGACCACGGCGCCGACGCGGTGGCCGCCCTCCTGCAGTACGTCATCTCCTCGGCGCAAGACGCGGCGCACGCCAACGACGTGACGTTCCTGGGGACGGACATCAACGCCAACGGCGGCAAGATCATGCTGGTAGCAGGCGCGCCGCGGAGCACTCGCCGCGACGAGACGCACCTGCTTCAGGCCGTACGCGCCGTCCTGGCCCGGCCGGGCGTGCTGACGCTGCGCGCTGGTGCGCACGCCGGCCGCGCGTTCGCCGGTGATCTCGGGCCGCCCTACCGGCGCACGTACTCGGTGTGGGGGGACGCGATCAACCTGGCCGCGCGGCTGATGGCGCGCGCGGCGCCGGGCCAGCTGCTGGCCACCGCGGACATCTTGGACCGCTCCACGAGGATGTTCGCCTTCAAGTCCCTGCCGCCGTTCCAGGTCAAGGGCAAGGCACAGCCGGTGCACGCCTTTGACGTGGGTCCGCCACTGCCGAACCGCCCGGCCCCGGCTCAGGCCGCCGGCGCGCTTGTCGGCCGCGATGCGGAGGTCGCGGCGCTGCGGGAGGCGCTCGATTCACTGCGCCGTGGTCGTGGTGGGTTGGTCGAACTGCTCGGCGAGCCCGGCATCGGCAAGTCGCGGCTGCTCGCCGAGCTGCTCGCCCTGGCCGACCAGGAGCGCCGCGTCGTCGTGCGCTGCGACGCATACGCCACCGCTATCCCGTACGCGGTGACCGACATGCTGCTTCGGGATGTGCTCGGCGCGCCGGCCGACGCCGAGCCGCGGGCCGTGGCCGCCGCGCTCGAGACGGCCGTGGCCGGGCAGGCGCCGCAGCTGGGGAAGTGGCTGCCGCTGCTGGCCACCGCGGTCGGCGCCGAGCTGCCGACCACGCCCGAGGTCGCCCAGCTGGCCGACGATTTCCGCAGGCCGCGCCTTGAGCAGGCCGTGGCGGAGCTGGTCGGCGCGATCCTGCTGGACCCGGCGGTGCTGGCCGTGGAGGACGTGCAGCTGGCCGACGAGGCTTCCGTCGGCGTATTGAACCGGCTGCTCGAGGAGGTATCCGGCCGACCATGGCTCATGGCGATCACCGGACGCGCGCCGAAGCTGCTACGCATCCCGGACAGCGCCGACCCGCTGCTGCTGGAGCTCGGTCCGCTCCCGGCGTCCGCGGCCGAGACCTTGCTGCTCGACGCGACCAAACGGTTGTCGCTCGCGCCGCACCAGATCGCCGCCATCGCTGAGCGCGGGGCCGGCAACCCGCTGTTCCTGCGCGAGCTGGCCACCGTCGCGGGCCGGGGCGGAGACAGCAGGCTGCTGCCGGAGTCGATTGAGGATGTGATCGGAGCGCAGATCGACCTGCTCGCCGTGGCGGACAGGTCCACGCTCCGGGCCGCCGCAGTGGCGGGGATGACGTTCGAGGAGGGGCTGCTCGCGGAGGTGCTCGGCCAGCCGCTGGACGACGGGGTGTGGGAGCGCCTGCGGGAATTCGTATCGCCGGAGGCGCCGGGCACGTTCAGGTTCCGGCATGCGCTTCTCCGTGACGGGGCGTACGAGGGGCTGCCGTACGCGCGCAGGCGGCAGCTGCACGGGCAGCTCGCCACGGCCCTGGAGCGCCGCGCAGGTGACGCGCCGCAGGCCGAGGCGGCTCAGCTCTCGCTGCACTATTTCCACGCCCAGCGTTACGCGGCGGCCAGCCACTACGCGCGCATCGCCAGTGAGCGGGCCGCCGCCGCTTACGCCAACCCGGAGGCGGCCGGGTTCCTGGAGACCGCGCTCGATGCCGCCAAACGGGCGGGCCAGTCGGCAGCAGAGGTGTCGAGGCTGGCCGAGGCGCTCGGGGACATCCGCTACCGGCTCGGTGAGTTTCCTGCCGCCGATCGCGCGCTCGCCGACGCCAGGAAGTCGGCCGACGGCGACCCGGTCGCTTACGCCCGGCTGTGCGAGAAGACCGCGCTGGCCGTGGCGCGGACCGGAAGCGGGGTCTCGGCAGCCCTGCGCTGGACCGCGCGCGGCCGGGAGGTGCTGGCCGGGCTGACTGAGGCTGACCCCGACGCCGCCCGCCAGGACGCGCTGTTGCTCACGGCCAGGACCATGCTGCGCGAGTGGCAGGGGCACTACGCCGAGGCCGCCACGACCGCGGCGGAGGCCATCGCCGTGGCACGACGGTGCGGCGCGCGCGACGTGCTCGCTCGCGCGCTGTACTTGCTCGACACCGCAGACGTGGCCCGAGGCCGGTACGGCGGCGAGCCGTGGGCAGAGCAGGCGCTGGCCATCTTCGAGGAGCTGGGAGAGCTTTCGTGGCAGGCCAAGGCGCTGAACCATCTGGGCATGCGAGCCTACTTCGAGGGTCGGTGGGATGACGCCCTCGGCTACTACCGGCAGGCGAGGGAGGCATTCGAGCGGGTCGGTGACCAGTGGAACGCGGCCATCACCGCATGCAATGCCGTGGAGATCCTGGCCAACCAGGGCCGCTACACGCAAGCAGAACAGGTGGCGCGTCCCGCCGAGCGGGTGCTGCGCGCCTCGGGCGCCCTGGCGGAGATGGCGTTCGCCGATACGCTCCTCGGCCGGATAGCCGCCCAGCGCGGCCGGCCCCTGGAGGCCCTTCGGCGGCTTGAGGCCGCGCGTGCGGGCTACCTCAAGGCAGGAGAACCAACCGAGGTGATGGCCACCGAGATCAGCATCGCCGAGACCCTGGTATACGGCGGCGAGGCCGAGGAAGCGCTGGCCCGCGTCGACGACATCGCCGCCAGCTCTCGCATGCGGGACGCCGACGCCGCCGCCAGCGCGCTCTCCAGGGTGCGGGGCTATGCCCTCGCACTGCTCGGCCGCGCCGTCAGCGCGCAGGAGGCGGTCGACACAAGCCTGCGGGCCGCCCGCGAGCGAGGCAACCGATACGACGAGGCCCTGGCCACTGACGCGCTCATCCAGCTGGCCGAGACCCGCGGCCAGCTGGCCGACCCGGAACTTGTTACCCGGCGCAACGAGCTGTTCCGTGCGCTAGGCATCCGCACCGTGCCGACTCCCTGGTCGGCCGCTTCCTCTAGCCAGGCCGGTTCGATTCCAGGCTGGTGATCCTAGGCCGCAAACTGGAGGGCCATCCTCAGTACGTGCCGCGCGGGTCCCCAGCAGGCGCGATGACCGTGGTGACGACGGCCCCGGCAAGAGTCCTGTACTGCAAGGCGATGCACGGCGACGGTCCGCCCAATCTGCAGAGCGGGAGCAGCCCTTCATACTCACCGTTGGCCGAGTTGAACTGCGATGCCGAGCCGTTCTTGGTGGTGAACGACGTCGGCGAGCCCCAGCAGATGTCGAAGAATATCTTCTTCGCCTGCTGCGCTATCGACGCGGCCAGCGTCATGGTGATGATCTTGGACCCGTTCTCGACCGTGAAGCTGACCACCCCGCCGTAGGTCGTGCACGACAGATCAGGGAAGCCGCCGCCGGTGGCGGTCAGCACATTGCTCGTGCTCGTCGAGCTGGCCACTACGGATCCGGAGGTACCGTTCGAGCTGACCGTCCCGGTGCGGCAACTCTGGCCTGCCTGGCACTGCACGAGCTGGCTGACGATGTTGAACGCCTGCGACACCGAACTGGTCGCTCCCTTCGCCGACGCCTGCAGCTCGAAGCCGAAGCCGACGGCGCTGAAGGTCAGATCGGAGAACGTGGCGACGCCGTTAATCGCGTCAACCGTGTTGCCCGTAGGCAGCGGCGCGCCCACGGGGTTGACCTCGTAGGTCAGCGTGACGGGTCCGTTAAACGAGGTGGCCAGCTTCCCTTGGGAGTTCTCGACGTCGACCACCACCGCGGGCGTCATCGCGGTATTCACCTGCGCCGTCGTCGGCTGCACCGCGAAAACAAGCGTGTACTTGTAGTTACCGGCCAGCGCGGCCGGCGCGGCGAGCATCAGCACGACCGCCGCGGCGACCGTAACCGGCATTATTCCTAGCAACAGCCGCATGACAGCCCGCATCGCCACTCCTCCGCTCTCCGGCGGTACCCGGCCAGGAAGCCGCGCCGCCGCCCATGACAAGGTGCGCGCATCAAAGCTAGCACCGTTGCATCAGGCCTTGGGACCGCTATCCGCATCGGCGCCGGTCTGCGCGTTCGCGGTCAGCCGCCGGTCCACGAGCGCGCCGGCCGCGGCGTTGCTCACGCTGTTGCCGGTGATCGCGGTCAGGAACGCCTCCGGTTCCAGCGCCAGAGCGCGCAGCGGCTGTTCCCCACCGGCCGGTACGCAACGCGCTCAGCCGCCTCGTCACCACCAAGGCCCGGCCCCGGATGTTCATTTAGCAGATTTCCGCCTCGGTCATTATCCTGGCGGAATTGGCGGCAGACCAGCGCCGCCTAATTTCCTGCACGAGCGTCTACCCAAGGGGCTCGATCGTTGAATATCTTGGAGCGGCGGGGTCGCCCTCGAGCTACTCGTGGCGCGAGGTCACTATCGCTGGCGGGACGGAGGGGGACACCCTGTGAGCCGCCCAGGACCACTCGGACGCTAGGAAGGGATTCCTGATGAAGGTTCCGGGCTTGTTTGCGCACGCCACCGACATTAGAGACGTGCCAGCCGGCACGGTCATCTTCGAGGAGGGTGCGAGCGGGACGGAGATGTTCGGCGTCGTCGACGGGGACGTGGAGATACGCCTGAGCAACGGCGCGGTACGCAAACTCGGTCCCGACGATACGTTCGGTGAGATGGCCATCGTCGACCGCTCCCCGCGAGCCGGGACGGCCGTCGCGGTGACCGACGCCAAGCTGGCGGTGATCGATCGGCACAAGTTCCTGTTCCTTGTCCAGGAGACGCCGATGTTCGCGCTGCAAGTGATGTCGAGTATCGCCGAGCGCCTTCGCAGCGAGACCAAGTAATGCCTGTCGCTGAAACAACGGATCGTTCGGTTAGAAGATGAATTCTTCTTTACGTCGAACAGACATTGCTGCGACTTGATACCGAACGGACAGTGCGCGACGGCCTTAGCGGCCCTCCCTGGTCACCTCAGGGTGTTGACGGCGCGGGCCACGACCAGGGCGACGGTCACGATCGAGACCGTGGCTTGCACCGTCATGGCCGTCTTGGCCCAGCGGGACAGCGGGATGCTGCCGGGGTCTCATCGTCTTTGCTGGTTCCAGGCACAGCTCTAGTGTGACCCCCGCGGTCGCCGCGATGTCCTGGCCATCCTCACCCCGGCGCAACTAAATCGGCGGCGGGGGCGTTAACATGCGGGGACACCACGCGGCCGGGTCGGAGACTATAAGGTACGCATGGCATCTCTCAGAAGATGATCGCGCCGTCACGATGGGTCGAGGTGATGACTCGCAGGCGCCCGGAAAACCCTTGTTTTAGCAGCGTGAATTCCGAAGGGTGAGGTAATGGCTACTCGTTATGGCATAGCCATGACGCGTACTCCAGAGGCCGGTATGCCGCTCGGCCGGATCGAGACACCGCGGCTGGTGTACGCGGTGATCGCCCTGGGCACCGCCGTCGGGGCGTTCCTTCGGTTTTACCAGCTGACCAGGCCCGGCTACCTGCTCGGGGTGACCGAGTACGACGACGCCGTCCAGTTCGGCGACGCGCTGCGACTGGTCAGCGGCGTGATTCCGTACCGGGATTTCGTCGTGCTGCAGCCGCCGGGGAGCTTTCTGCTGATGGCGCCGGTCGCCCTGCTCGCCAAGGTGACGGGCAGCGCCACCGGGCTGGGCATCGCGCGGGTGCTCACCGCGTGCGCGGACACCGCCTGCGTGGCTCTGCTCGGCCTGCTGGTCCGGCACCGCGGCCCGGTGGCCGCGGGGATAGCCTGCGGGATCTATGCCGTCTACCCGGACGCCCTGACCGCCGCGCACACGTTCTTGCTCGAGCCCTGGCTGAACCTGTTCTGCCTGACCGGAGCGCTGCTGGTCTTCGATGGCGACCAGATCACGCGGGGCCGGCGGCTGGCCGGGGGCGGCGTGGCGTTCGGCTTGGCCGTGGCGATCAAGCTGTGG
>JASIGD010000161.1 GCA_030045295.1 Streptosporangiaceae bacterium | reverse complement strand
CGCGGGTTGCCGAACGACTCGATGTACAACACGGCGAGCTTGGTGACGCCGTCGTTTTCCCACCACATCAGCATGTCGTTGCTGGACACGTCGAGCTTGTTGCCCACCGACGCGAACGAGGAGATCCCGATGCCGAGCCGGGACAGCTGATCGACCATGGCGAAGCCCAGGCCGCCGGACTGCATGACCAGGCCGGCCACGCCGGGCTGCGGATGACCGGCGGCGAACGTGGCGTCCAGCCCGATGCCGGGTACGGCCACGCCGAAGCAGTTCGGCCCGACCAGCCGCATGCCGTGCCGGCGGCAGGCCGCGAGCAGGTCGGCGCAGGCGGCGGCGTCGAGCCCGGACGTGATCACGACCAGGGACCGCACGCCGCGCTGGCCGCACTGTTCGGCCACCTCCAGCACGGCCGCGGGCGGCACCGCGATCACCGCCAGGTCGACCGGCTCGGGCAGGTCAAGCGCGGACGGCACGCACCGCTCGCCGCCGATCTGCCGGGCCCGCGGGTTGACCGGGTAAACCCGGCCCGAGTACCCGCCGCCGCGGATGTTGTCCAGGATCGACCGGCCCACCGTGCCCGGCCGGCGGCTCGCGCCGATCACCGCCACCGACTCGGGCGCGAGCACCCGCCGCAGGCTAGCGGTATCCGCGCGACGCTCCCGCTCGGCCACCGCGTTCAGGTACACCTCCAGGTCGGTGCCGCCGTCGTCGCCGGGCAACGGGAAGGTCAGCTCCACGACCCCGTCCGCGTAGTGACGGTGCACCGGCAGGCCGGCATCGGTGAACACCTGCAGCATCGCC
Source organism: Streptosporangiaceae bacterium (assembly GCA_030045295.1). The sequence goes on along the minus strand of JASIGD010000161.1, from coordinate 3,326 downwards.
GTGTTCTCGGGCAGGGTCTCCGCCGTGAAGATGGTGATCTGGTGGCCTTTGGCGAACGAGACCAGATGCTCCAGCAGCAAGGTGGCGATGCCCCGGTGGTGCATGTGCTCAGCCACCGCGAACGCGACCTCCGCCTGCCCCTGCCGATCTCGGACCGCGTCGAAGCTGGCGCAGCCCACCACCTCCGCGTCCAGCAGCGCGAGCAGCGCCACGTGGCCGGGCCGCGGGTCGCGGCAGATCCGCCGGGCCTCGGTCTCGGCGGCCAGCTTGCTGATATTGAAGAAACGCAGGTAACTGTTGTCCGGCGACATCGCCTCGTGCATGGCCTTGACCGCATCGAAGTCGGCCGGGCCGGCCGGGCGGATCTCGACCGTGGCGCCGTCGGCCAGCAGCGCGTACACCGGGCCAAAGGCCTGCATCACGCTCATCGGCAGCCTCCCTAGCTGGTTAGCGGATCACAGGTACAGGCCCGCGATCGACTGCTCGGCAGGCGGGTACGCAAGCTCGTCGCGGACCGCGACCACCCCCGTGACGCGCCGGATCCTGTCCACGAGGTTGCGGCCGATGACCGCGGCTTCCAGGTTGCCCTGCAGGGTCACGACGCCCTCGTTGACGCTCACCATGAACCGGCCCGGGTCGAGGAGGAACTCACGCAGGATGATGTCGTCGGTGATCTCGGCGAGGATCTCCGCGTCGGGGCGGTCGAAGACGGCCAGCACGTCGGCACGGCTGATGATGCCGACCAGGCGGCCGCCTGCGTCGACCACCGGCAGCCGCTTGACCTGGAGGGTATACATCAGCCGGGCGGCGTGCTCCACCGGATCCTCCGGCCGTACGGTCATCGCCGGGTGAGTCATCAGGTCGCCCGCGGTAAGGCCCTCGGCCTTCTCGTACTCCTTGTGACGCCAGACGCCGGTGATCGCTCCGTGGATTCCGGTGTGGTCGTCGGCCAGCGCCTCCTTGGCCAGCAGGTCGGCTTCGGAGACCACGCCGATCACCTTCCCGTCCTCGTCGATGACCGGGAACGCGCTGACCCGGTACCCGCGCAGCTTGGCTGCCATCTCCTTGAACGACGCGTCCCGCCTGACCGCTACGACCGGAGTGGACATGACGTCCTTGACGGTAGTGGCCTTCATTGTTTCATCCTCCTTGTACCGTGGGTGCATCAGTCGATCGGGAAGTCGGCCAGCACGTCGAAGCCGTCGCCGTCTCGCTCGGGCGGCGGGTAGCTGAGGCGGTCGCGGACGGCCACCACGCCCTGGACGTGCCGGATCCGCTGCATGAGCTCGTGGCCGACCGGGGCGCTCTCAGGTACGCCAGCCACGGTCACGATGCCGTCCTTGACCGTGACCTGGAGCGTGTGCGGGTCGATGAGGAGCCCCCGGCGCAGGATGCCGTCGGTGATGTCCGCGCGGATCTCCTGGTCGGTGCGGTCGAAGACCGACAGCACGTCGGCGCGGCTGATGATGCCCGCCAGGTGACCGTCGGGACCGACGACGGGGAGCCGCTTGACCTTGCGGCTGTACATGAGCTTGGCGGCGTGCTCGACCGAATCGTCCGGCCCGACGGTCAGCGCGGGGCTGGTCATCAGGTCGCAGGCCGTTGTCGCACGCGCCTTTTCGTGGTCCTTGTGGCGCAGCACGCCGGTGATGATCCCGGGTATTCCGTCGGCCTCGGCGCCCAGGGCTTGCTTGGTCAACATGTCCGCCTCCGAGACCACCCCGATCACCTTTCCGGCCTTGTCCAGGACGGGGAACGCGCTAACCCGGTGCTTGTGCAAAGCGGTGGCCATGTCCCGGAACGACGCATCGGCCCTGACCCATATCACGCGGGTGGTCATGACGTCCTTGACGGTGGGATTCATGGCCGGCACCCTCCTTGGCTCATTCGGCTCCAGTACCAGCCTCGTCGCCAGGGGCGGCTAAGGGCAGGGCCGAAGGTCCATTGCGGCCGGGTTGAAGGTCATGGCCGCGATAAGGCGGCCTTTCGCCCCTGGTCTTCCGCCTCGGCCGGGTGCCTGGGTAGCGATGGCACCTCCGCGCCGCTGCCGCGGTGCCGCGGTTCGCGGGCGGCGACGTACACGCCGGTGAGCCAGACGGCCAGGGCTAGCACGGCGACGACGGCGATGAGGGCCAGCTGGCCCGCGGAAAGCGCCGGGTTCGGGTACATGTCGGTCTCCTCGTAGCTGCTGAGCCCATTGCACGCGCCGCGTGCGGCACGAGGTACCGGCGAACGACCCGGTAACCGGAGACGAACGTCCCGTTCGGGCGCCGCGCCTGCTCGGGCTCCATGTCGATGGCCCCGCAGCGGCACGCAGTTGTCGCAGCCGAAGCAGTTCCCTGATGCCGTCCGGGGATCAGGCGGTCTGTGCAGGCTCAGCCCCCGCGGGTCCCTCCCCGGATCCCTTGACCTCCTCGAGCTTGCTCACCACGTCCACCACCCCGTCGACGTCGGCTATCAGCCGGATCGCGAGCGGGACCAGGCCGCGGTGGTGGTCCATCGCGGGGTCAACCGTGCCGGTGAGGATCACGACGCCGTTGTGCACCAGCACGGTGATCTCTTCCGGCCCGGCGAGCGGGATCTCGTCCAGGACCCGCCGGGCGTCGGCCAGGATGTCCGCGTCCGGACGCAGGAACACGCTGAGCAGATCGCGGCGGCTCACGATGCCGATCAGCTTGCCCTCCGGGTCCACCACCGGCAGCCTCCTGACATGATGCGTGTTCATCACGCGGGCCGCGGCCGGGATCGTCGCGTCAGGGTGGATGGTGACCGCCGGCTTGGACATCAGCGCCTCGGCGACCAGGTTCACGTGCCGCGGCTTGCGGGCCAGCCAGCGACGGGCGGGCGCGCCCATCCGGGCCTGGCGGGCCGCCTTGTCCTGGACCGCGAGCAGATCGGCCTCGGTTACCACGCCGGCCACGTGCCGGCCCATGGTCAGCACGGGCACGCCGCTGATCCGGTGCTCGGTCAGCAGCTGGTCGATCTCCTTGTAGGGGGTGATCCGGTCCACGGTCACCACCTGTGTCGTCATCACGTCCCGGACCCGGCGGGCCCAGTGCCGTGAGTGGTGTGGCTGATCGCCGCGGCGAGCCGGGTGCGGGCGGACCGACGTACGGGCAGCGGGATGCGGTGACTGCTCCTGGAGGTGTTCTTCCACCGTGTCCAGTGCGCGGGTCACGTCGGCCCGGGTGGCCCTGCCGTGCAGGGACTCGTAGTACGCGGCACCGAGGTGGCGGAGCATGGCATCAAGGTTGATATCGGTGCGCGCCATCATGCTCACTTCCTTACTCATTCCGGTGGCCGGGCCGCCTCCAGGCGCTGTCGCG
>JASIGD010000160.1 GCA_030045295.1 Streptosporangiaceae bacterium | reverse complement strand
CGCGGGCGCCCGGGCCAGGCCGGCGATGAGGCCGGCCGCGGCCTCGGTGCTCAGCCGCTCGGTGTTGATCACCACGTCGTAGTCGGTGCTGGATTCCTCGCCGATGCCGTGGACGCGCTTGAGGTAGCTGGCCCGCGCCGCGTCCGACTGGCGGACCGCCCGGGCGGCGTCCTTGTCGCTGAGGCCCAGCTCGGACGCCAGCCGGGACGCCCGCGTCGACGGCGGAGCGGTGACCCACACGCGCAGCACGTCCGGCCGGCCGGCGCACGCGTAGCACGCCGCGTGCGCGACCAGCACCACGTTCCCGCGGTCCGCGGCGTCGCGCACCGCGTCCCGGATCAGCAACAGCAGCGTGTCGGTCTCGTCGAAGGCGTACAGCGCGGTGTCCGGCATCACGTCCGGGGCGCCGCGGGCAGCCATCTCCGCAACGCGGGTGAAGAACGACTTGCGCTCCTCGGCGTGCTCGACGACGGCCCGATCCACGCCGCGGTCTCTGGCGACCTGGGCCACGATGGCCTCGTTCAGGTAGCCGAAGCCGAGCTGGTCGGCCACGGCGCGGCCGACGGCCTCGGCGCCGGACCCGTACACCTGCGACAACGCGACGGCACGGTAATCCATGGTCCCTCCCGGTCACGACCGGAGCTCCGAAGCGCCAACATACCCAATCGCGCCGCGGCCCGGCTAGTGCGGCACGGGATATTGCCAGCCGGCGTGTACCGGGTCAGCTGACCTGCCTGGCCCGCCCGGTCCAGTACGGTGCCCGGAGCTCGCGCTTGAGCAGCTTGCCCGAGCCCGTGCGGGGGAGTTCGTCAGTGAACGACACCGAGCGAGGACACTTGTACGGGGCCATGTGCTCGCGGGCGTAGGCGATCACGTCCGCGTGCGACAACGACGCGCCCGGAGCCTGGACCACGGCGGCGTGCACCTGCTCCCCCCACTGCTCGGAGGGGATCCCGAACACCGCGACGTCGAAGATGCCCGGATGCTGCTCAAGGGCGGCCTCGATCTCGGCGGGGTAGACGTTCATGCCGCCGGAGATGATCATGTCGTTCTTGCGGTCGCAGATGTAGTAGTAACCCTCCTCGTCCCGGTAGGCGATGTCACCCACGGTGTGGAAGTCGCCGTGCATGGCGGCCCGGTAACTGTCCGGCTGCTTGTAGTACTCGCTGAAGACCCCGCCGGACCTGACGTAAAGCTCGCCGGAGTGCCCCGGGCCGGTCCCGGTGACCTGGTTGCCGTCGGCGTCGAGCAGGCAGACGTCGACGCCGGGGGCCGGCTTGCCGCACGAGCCGGGCTTGCGCAGCTGGTCCTTGGGCTCAAGGACGCAATTCACCCCCAGCTCGGTTGACCCGTACACCTCCCAGAGCGAGTCCGGCGGGAAGTCGGCCAGGTAGGCCTGCTTGAGCGCCAGGCTCCACGGCGCGGCGTTGGCCACCATGATCCGCATCGTGGACCGGTCGTAACGGGCCTTGACCCCGGCGGGCAGCGCGCACACCAGCCGGATCAGCGGCGGCGCAGAGAAGGTCGATGTCACCTGGTACTTATCCACGAGGCGCAGCCAGTCCGCTGGCTCGAACCTGCGCTGGATGACGACCGTCTGGCCGAGCAGGAGTCCGATGCCCATGAACCCCAGCGGGCCGCTGTGATACAGCGGCCCGGAGGTGAGGTAGACGTCGTCTGGCGTATAGCCGATGAAGCCGACCAGCGCGGCCGCGGTGCTCTGGTCGGTCATGGGGCGGTAGGCGCCCTTCGGCTTGCCGGTCGTCCCGGACGTGTAGATCATCGTCGCCGCGCCCGCGTTCTCCCCGGCCGGGGGCTCGGCCGACGCCCCGGCGACGAGGTCCTCGCCGGGCGTCCCGGCCGGGGCGGCGGCGCCGTAGACGAGCACCTCGCGGAGGTTGCCGAGCCGCTCGTCCCGGGGCGCCGGTACCAGGTGCGCATACTCCGCATCGACATACGCGATGCAGGCGTCGGAGTGGGCCACGATGTAGCGGGCCTCTTCGGCCGTCAGGCGGTAGTTCAGCGGAACCGCGACCGCCCCGAGTTTCCTGGCCGCGCTGATAATCGCCACGACCTGCGCCGAGTTAGGCCCGCACCAAAGGACCTTGTCGCCCGGGCCGACGCCCAGCGAGGCCAGCAGGTTGGCGCGTCGGTTGGCCTCCGCCTCAAGCTGCGCGTAGGTCCACAAGACCACGCCCGCGCCAGGCCGGTCATCTGCGACGGCGAGCTTGCCGGGCTGAGATGACGCGTAGATGGTCAGCAGGTCTGGCATCTTGTCGGCGGCCACAGCAATCATCCTCGCTGGCGCCGTCGCCGGCGGCAATAAGCTCGCCGCTCGGACGGCGAGCACGGGACCGGGCGCGTGCAGCACCGTCCGTTCGGAACAATCATTTATGCCGAACGGGCCGTGGTGCTACGGTCCGGACTGGTCAGATAGCTGACGAACGCCTCTTCCGGCCCGATCGCAGGCCGGGAAAGCCCTCATTCGGCACCCGGCCCTGAGCGGTCCCTCTGTCTGGCGTATTCCTGGCCCAGCTCCGCAAGCGACAGCCCGGTTAGTGCGTATCTGGCCCCCCGTCCCACTCCCCAATCCACGTCGGCGTCGTCGAGTCCCTGGGGAGCGGGCAGCGGGTCAATGGTCGTCCGACTGCCCGCCAGCGCCGCCACGACGCCGAGCAGCGCGCCGAATGCGGCGCCGAGCAGCGCGCCGATGAACAGCCGTTTCGGCGGTACCGTCCCGGTTGCACTCGTCGCCGGTTGGAGCATCTGCGCTGGCCGCTGCTGGCCGAAGTAGCCCTGAGAACCGACATAAGCGATGTAGCTACCGGCGGCCGCATCGGCGGCGCCCTCGGCCTGGGCGGCGGTCCCGGCCACGGCGCTTACCGACAGAACATCTTCCGTGACAGCATTGATCTGGACTCCGGCAGGAAGTTCCTTGAGCAAGTCGGCCTGGTTGTACGCGGGCAAGAACGCAGGGCCGCCGCAGATGGCCCCGGCCGGGCACGTCGGCGCGACCGCGAGCAAGGCCCGGCTCGTGAATACCGGCGCGTTGAGCGCGGCAAAGACAACGCCAGCGAGCAGGCCCGCTGCCGCCATGGCGCCGACCAGGGTCTTGCACCGCCCGACGATCTGGACGAACCTCGGCAGGTCCTGCTCCTGCTGGCTCATCTGGCCTCCGCGTGAATCTCCGGCGCCCGACCAGCTTGGTCTTCGATGCGCACCATGATACGACTTGCCAGGGCAATAGGCACCCCGACGGCGATGGCGAGGCGGCGGGCTCAACCCGAGCCGGGCTCATCATCGGACCCAGGCACGGAATCCTTCTCGCCAGCTCGGGTACTGCGGCTCCCAGCCGAGCTCTTTCCTGGCCTTCTCGTTGGAGTATCCGCGCGAGGCAGTCATCTGGGCCACCATGAACTCCCCGGCGAGCGGCCGCGCGAGCCAGCCGGGCAGGCGCAGCGGCGGCTTGCCGCCCGCGACCTGGGCCAGGTACGGCAGCCACTGAGCGACCGGCGCCGGGTCGTCGTCCACCACGTTGTACAGGCCCGCCGGGCCGCGGCTGACCGCCGCGACCGTCGCCGCGGCAGCGTCGCTGACCTCGATGAACGACCAGACCCCCGTCCCGCCGCCGATCACCGGCACCTGCCGCTTCCGCACCATCTGCACCAGCGGGTCCGAGGCACCCGGTCCGTACAAGATGCCGTAGCGCAGCACGATGCCCTCTGGCGCCCCGCCCGGCACGGTCTGGTCCACGTACGCGATCGCCGCCGACATCCGCGCCGCCGACTGGACAGACCGCCAGCCGGCCGGATCTTCTTCGGTCTTCACCGGGCCGGGACGCTGGTCCGGCCCGGGACCCGCGTACCCTTGCGCGATGACCCGGCGGGTACCCGCGGCCGCCGCGGCCGCGAGCAGGTTGTCGGTGCCCCGGGTGCGCAGCTCGTTGGTCGCGGCGAACGTCTGGTCGGGATGGCGGAGGCTCCGCAGGCCCGCCAGCGCGGTCATCTCGTGCACGATCACCTCCGGCGCGGCGGCCCGCACCGCCGCGATCACCGCGTCGCGGTCCAGCCCGTCCAGCACCGCCGGGTCCGCGCCCGCGGCGCGCAGCTGCCCGGTCTTGCCGGGCGTCCTGGTGGTGGCGGTGACCTGGTGGCCCGCCGCGACCAGCCCCGGAACCAGGTGCCGTCCCAGCGCCCCGCTCGCCCCCGTGACGAACACTCGCATGATCTTTTCCTTCCTCGCGTGGTGCTTTTCCCTGAAGACACGGCAGCACGCGAAGCTGTGACAGCCTCCAGCGCCGCTTTCCCCCGCGCTTACCACTTCGGCTTCCTGGCTGCCCTCGTCACGCTCGACAACCCGACCTCCAGCGCCATAACCCAGGAGCTTTTGGGGTGGCAGCCACTGCGTCCCGGGCTGATCGCTGATCTGGAGGCAGGCCGCTACTTTGACCGGCCGGGCGCACCCTAATCCAATTGACAGACCGATTGTCGGTTCATCAAAGTTGAACCAGCAGCCGGTCTTTCCGCCACCGGTACCCCGGTGGCGGAAAGACGGGTCCAGGACGCCAGCACAGACGAGGGACGCGACCTGGCCGGCCTGGCCGTGCACGATCAATGACCTTGGGGAGGTCAGCGATGAAGCGTATCCGCATCGAACGACAGAGAACCCGGAAAGGTCCGTGGTTCGAGCCACTCTCGTCGGACCCGCGAGACCCGGACATCGTCCGGGCCAAGGCGCTCGCGCAGATCGCGCGGTCCGGAAAGGCGCCCGGGAAATGATGGCCTGGGTCGCCAGGCGCGCGCGGCTGGCCGGCCGGACGGCGGCCCGCGTCGCCAAAATGGCCAACGATGAACAGGTGCACATGTGGGAATGTGTCTTGTCCACCAGCGGGGCGGTACCGCCAACGGCGATCGGTCCGCTGCGCTGGGTTTCTTCGCTGGACGGTTACCGGCTCATCGGCAGCTATATGCCGGCCCAGGACCAGAGCGAAACGCCCCGGTAACCCGGGCCGGCGGCCGCGGGGCCAGGGGCTGGGCGCGATAGTAGCTCGGCGCGTCATCGGGCCGACGCAGCAGGATGAGCTGGAACCTGTGCAGGTTGATGGCCATGCGTTCAGCCTGCCGCCTGTCAGGCTGGGACACCAGCCTTGTCCGGTCGTAGCCGCGGGAGCAAACTACGCATGTGGAGTCCCCAGAGATCCGGTACGCCCGCAGCGGTGACGTGCACATCGCTTACGGGGTGGTCGGTGACGGTCCGATGGACGTTGTTTTCGTCAGCGGCTGGGTGCTGTCGAACTTCGGCGTCCCGTGGGAGGGCAGTGCCGCCGATTTCTATCGCGGCGTGTCGTCGTTCGCTCGCCTGATCTTGTTCGACAAGCGCGGCATCGGGATGTCGGACCGCGCGCACGGGATCCCGGATCTCGAGACGCGGATGGACGATATCCGCGCGGTGATGGATGCCGCCGGGTCCAGGCGCGCCGCGATTATGGGTTTTTCCGAGGGCGGGCCCATGTCGATGCTGTTCGCGGCCACCTATCCGGAGCGGACCGCGGCTCTGGTCCTGTACAGCACGCCGGTGTCGTGGTTCCGGACCGATGACTACCCGTGGGCGGCGACCCCTGAAGAATGGCGCGCTTTTCTGCAGAGCGAGGAGGGCGTCCGCGGCACCGACGAGTGGTGCGACGAGAGGCTCCGCGACATGGCTCCGACGACCGCCGGCGACCCGGCTGCGAAGCGGTGGTGGCGCCGGTGGGTGCAAGGCAGCGCGAGCCCCGGCGCGATCAAGGCGATGTCGCTGATGAACAGCGAGATCGATGTGTCTGGCACGCTTTCGTCGATCCGGGTCCCGGCGCTTTCTCTCAATCGCGCCGAGGACCAGGACGTGTCCGCCGATTCGATGCGTTACCTCGCCGGCCGTGTGCCCGGCGCCAGGTTCGTGGAACTGGCCGGCGTCGACCACGGATGGTGGGTCGATTCCGGGCAGATCGTCGCCGAGCTCAAGCCTTTCCTGGTCGGGCTCTGGAAGCGCGGCGAGTGGGACATGGTCGAGACCGACCGGGTGCTGGCGACGGTGCTGTTCACCGACATCGCGGACTCCACCGCGACGCTCGCCGAGGTCGGCGACCGGAATTGGCGCGGCCTGGTGGAGCAGCATCACGCCCTGGTACGCCGGCAGCTCGTGCGCTATTCCGGACGCGAGATCGATACGGCCGGGGACGGTTTCTTCGCCAGTTTCGACGGGCCCGCGCGCGCGATCCGGTGCGCGCGCGCGATCAGCGACGGCGTCCGCGAACTGGGGCTGCACGTACGCGCGGGGCTGCACACCGGTGAGTGCGAGATAGTCGACGGCAAGATCACCGGCATCGCCGTGCACATCGGCGCGCGCGTCGCGGCCGAGGCTCAGCCAGATGAGGTCGTGGTGTCCGGTACCGTGCGGGACCTGGTGGCCGGATCGGGGCTGAGGTTCCTTGACCGCGGTTGCGTGCCGCTCAAGGGGCTGCCTGGCGAATGGCGGCTCTACTCGGTCGACCCAGGCGTTATCTGACTGCTTCTCACCTTTATCGGGACCCGATCCCGGTGACCTGCCTTTAACCGGTACGCGATGCGCCACCGCCGAACGGTAGCGCAACAATGGTGGGCGGAGGTTCCCTTCGCCGCCACCGCCGGCGACAGCGCACATCACCTCCGGACGGCGGAGCTCGGGCCATGATCGCCGCCCGTGCCCGGCAGCTCAAGGCACAGTGAGGACAGGAGACCGGATCATGCAGGATCGCGCACAGAACGATGCCCCCACGTGGCGGCCGCCAGCCGATTCCGGGCAGGTCAGCGGCACGCTGGATGCCGCCCAGGTTGACCAGCTGCCCGACTCGGCGTTCGCATTCCCCGGGCTGCGCAAGGAGCCGCTCGTGTCGGCCAGCCACGTCCGCAACGCGCTAGCCCGGTTCGACCAGGTCGAGGGCGCCACCGACGCGGACCGCGCGCTTGCCTTCGCCAATATCCTCCAGGCCGCGTCATACTTCGGCGTTCAGGTGAGCGAACAATCCTGGCGCGATCTCATGCACGAGAGCTGACGTAGCGACGCCCGCTGTGCGGCCCATCGGCCGGCCGGCGCCCCGGGCGGGCCGCAGGCAGGAGCTCGCTTTGCCCCGCAGCCCTCGGCGGCCAAGACGCGGCAACCTGACAGAGGACGCCGGGGCGCCGGCCGATCCGCCGAACCTCAGTGGCCGGCCGTGGCGAGCGCGTTGTCGACCCAGGCTCGCAGCGCGGCCAACGGGGCCGCGCCCGTCTGCCTGGCCACCACGCGCCCGCCGCGCAGCACGAGCAACGTCGGAATCGCCTGCGCCGCAAACCGCTGCGACAGCTGCGGCGAGATATCGACATTCACTTTGACGAGCTTCACCTGGCCCGCCAAGTCGCGGGCGAGTTGCTCCAGGGCCGGGCTGACCATGCGGCACGGCCCGCACCAGGGCGCCCAGAGATCGACGATGACGGGGATCTTGGCGGCATCCGCGACGTCGGCGAACGTGGCGTCGTCGGCATCGGCGATCCACGGCAGCGGCTGGTGGCATTTCCCGCAGCGGGGCGTCCCGGCCGCCGCGGCCGGGATCCGGTTGGTCTGGCCGCAGTGCGGGCATCGGATCAGCTCACCTGGCATGGCTGCATTCTCCTTCTGCGACGCCAGGTCTCTTCCCGATCAAGGCGCAGCTGCTCATGCCGAGTCCGTCGGCTCGCCAGGACCCGTCATCAGGCCGGTCACCGAGGACGCTCGGACCATCGATTATCGGGCTCGTCCTCGTCTTCGGAAATGATGGTGACGCCTGAGCCGCCCAGCACGCCGGGGACGTCGGCATCCGCGCCGGGCTCCGCCGGCCCCTCTAGCTGGTAACCCAGCGGCAGGTCCTCGGACTGCACCACGTTCCGGGTGAGCTCGTGCCGCAGGGCCTCCCCGCCCGGATCGCTGGCCTCGCCGGTCATCTCGCCACCCTGCTCGTCGCTCATCCCGATCGCCCTCCTCTACGCTAGCTGGCCACTGGCTCATCAGTATTGTCCGGCCGCCGCGCATCATCCGATAGGCGGGGTCAGGCCAGCGCCACGGCCTGTTCGGGAAGATCTGCCGCGGCCTGACGGCACGCCGCAGCATCACGCGCCTGCCTTCAGCGCCTCATCGGTGAGGCACATGACCCGGTAGGTCCCGTCGGCGGCCGGTTCCACGCCATGGATGTCGTGACTGAACCCGGGGAACTTGCGGTCCAGGCCCTGCAGAGCCCGCAGGTACCCCAGGGCCGGCCCGCCGGGCGGCCCGGCGCTCTCGCCCGGCATGAGCAGCGGGATACCCGGCGGGTACGGGACGACCATGACCGCGGTCACCCGCCCGCCCATGTGATCCGCCTCCACCCATTCGACCTGGTTCCGTACGAGCAGCTGGTAGGCGCGTCCGGGGGGCAGCACCGGGACGGGCAGCGCGCCGAACGCCTGGTCGAGCAGGCCCACGACGTGCTGGGCTCGCAGCTCGGCGTGCATCTGGTCGCACAGGTCTTTGAGGGTGAGGCCCGCGTAGCGCTGCGGGTACTGCGCCACGAGCCGCGGGATGGCGTCCTCGAGCGGGGTCCCGCGGTCGTAATGGTCCTTGAACTCCAGCAGGGTCTCCAGCAACGTGCCCCACTTGCCGCGCGTGATTCCCATCGAGAACAGCAGCAAGATCACGTAGTCGCCGGTCTTCTCCACCTCGATCCCCCGCTCGTCCAGGAACTGCGTCACGACCTGGGCCGGGATGCCCTGGTCAGCGACGGCGCCAGCGGCATCGACGCCGGGAGTGGTGATGGTGACCTTGATCGGGTCGAGCATGCAGTAGCCGTCCTCCAGATCGCCGAAGCCGTGCCAGTCCTCCCCCGGACGCAGCATCCAGCATTCCGGGCTTTCCCGCAGCATCGCGGGGTCGGCGTCGAGGAAATCGACCCGGCGGCCGTCTTCCGGCGTGGTAACCTCCCGCGGCTGCCATACCGAGAAGAACCAGCCCGGGCCCGGGCCGCTGGCCAGCTCGCGGGCGGTGCGGACCATGGCGCGCCGGAAGGTCACGGCCTCGTCCACGCATTCGCCGGTCAGGGCCCGCCCGCCCGGGCCTGCCATCATGGCCGCGGCCACGTCGCAGGAGGCGATCAGCTGGTACAGCGGCGAGGTCGACCCGTGCATCATGTACGCCTGGTTGAAGCGGGAGCGGTCCACCGGCGCCCGCGGACTTGACCGTACGTGGATCATCGAGGCCTGAGAGAACGCGGCCAGCAGCTTGTGCGTCGACTGGGTGGCGAACACCGTGGGCCCCCGGCGCGCGTCGGCTGAACGCTCATGCATCGCGAAGCGGCCGCGGTAGATCGGATGAAACGCCGCGTACCCGTACCAGGCCTCGTCGAAGTGCACCCGCGGCACCGACTCGCCCAGAAGCTCGGTGACCCGGTCGGCGTGGTAGCACAGGCCGTCGTAGGTGGAGTTGGTGACCACCGCGTAGACGGGGTTCGGGGATTCCGCGCCGGACGCCAGCGGGCTCGCGGCGATCAGCGACCGTACCGCCCCGGCCGTGAGGGCACGGGCCGGGATCGGCCCGATGATGCCGTAGCCGTTGCGGGTTGGCAGCAGGTAGGCCGGCAGCGCGCCGGTGACGGTCAGCGCGTAGCTGATCGACTTGTGGCAGTTTCGGTCGGCCAGCACGACGTCACCGGCCACCAGGCACGAGTGTCCGACGATCTGGTTGGCGGTGGAGGTTCCGTTCAGCACGAAGAAAGTCATGTCCGCACCGAAGACCCGCGCCGCGTTGGCCTCGGCCGCGCCGGCCGGGCCCGAATGGTCTAGCAGCGACCCCAGCTCCGGGACTGACACCGACAAATCCGATCGGAAGACCTGCTCGCCGTAGAAGTTGTGGAACACCCGGCCGACCGGCGTCTTCAGGAACGCCGCACCGCCGGAATGGCCCGGCGTGTGCCACGAGTACTCGTGCTCATCGGAGAACTCAGCCAGCGCCCGGAAAAACGGCGGAAGCAGCCCCCGCTCGTAGCGGCGCACGGCGAATGACACCCGGCCGGCGATGAACTCGGGGGTATCCTCCAACAGCCATACGTACTCCTGGATCTCCCGCTGTACCTTCAGCGGAAGGCTCCCGGTCACCGTGCGGCTGGTCAGCAGGAAGACGGGCAGGTCGGCGGACAGGCGGCGAACCTCGCCGATGACGTCGAGCGCATGCCGCCCGCCGGGGTCGGGGGGGCCAATATCCCAGTCCAGCAGCACGCAGCCGATGGCCCGGTTCTCCCGCGCCTGAGCGATGCCATCGCGCGCCGTCGTGGCGTATATGAGGCTGAACCCCTCAGCGCGAAGGCGGTCAGCGATGCGGCCGATCACCGCCGCCGCGGCCGGGTCCGCGTCATCGGCGACGACGAGGACCATCCGACAGAAACCCTGCCCCATCGATTCACTCTTTCCGGATCATCGCGGCGCTGCTCACACCCTGGCGTAGTCCTTGATGTCTTGCTCGAACTCGGCGACGAGTTCCGGGGTGAGGGTGCGCCGGGTCTGGCCGATGGCGTGCAGGATGTCCCCCGTGATCACGTCCTCTGCGCCGTGCTCGAACAGGACGCGCTCGAAGGCCAGCTGCGCGGTCCTGCGGGCGGCGAACTCGATGTCAGCCGGGGTGAACAGGCGCGATTCCTCGACGATGGCGGCCATGTCCAGCCGGCCATGCGGGATCGCGGCCAGGTAACGGTCCCAGATCGCCTCCCGCGCGGCGGGGTCGGGCGGGCCGACCGGGATGACGTAGTCGAAGCGGCCATGCCGCAAGAACGCGCTGTCCAGGGCGCGGACCGAGTTCGTGGCGCAGATGAGCAGCCGGGCGTCCTGCTCCCGGAACGGCGGGATGAGCTTGAGCATCTCGTTGGTGACGCCTTGCGCCGCCGACACCGTGCGCGGCCGGCGCGTCCCGGCGATCTCCTCCACTTCATCGATGAACAACACGACCTTGTCCAGCTCGCCGACCAGGGCGAACGCTTCCCGCAGCGCGGAGGCCAGGCCGGCCGGCGACTCACCGGCCAGCCGCGACGGGAACAGCTCCACGAACGGCCAGCCCAGCCGCGACGCGGCGCCCCTGGCGAAGCTCGTCTTGCCGGTTCCCGGCGGCCCGAACAACACGATCGCCCGCGGCGGCACCAGGCCCAGCCGCTCGGCCAGTTGCGGCTCCGCCAGCGGCAAGATGACCCGCCGCTCGATCAGCTCCTTCTCCTTGATCATGCCGCCGAGCTGATCCCAGGCGCCGGCCCGCACTATCTGGCCGCCGAGCTGGCCCAGCACCCCGGCGCTGTCCGGGCCGATCGGCTCGAGTCGCTCATAGAAGACCATGCTCCGGCGCGCCGTGTACCCGGCGTGCTCCAGCGCCAGGTCGCCGATTTCGCTCTCGTCTGCCAGCAGGCAGTGGATCCGGTGCACCCCGGCCGCCACCAGCCGCCGCTCCAGCTCGCGCAGCATCGCGCTGCCGATTCCCCGGTGCCGCCACGCCGGAGCCAGGCTGATCCGCATCACCCAGGCCCGGTCGCCGCCGACCGTCGCGACCGCAGCCCCCACCAGCTCCTCGCCGACCACCGCGACCACCGCCGGCTCATGCGACCGGACGGCCGCGATCAGGTCGGACATGCCGAACGCCGGCGCCTCGCTGCTGGCCGCCGGGTTGTCCCACAAGCGGATCGCGACGTCGAGGTCGTCGGCGTGGAAGTCACGAACCCGCCACGGCGCCATCGCATCAGTGTGCCATCATCACGGCCATGCCGCCGTGGCCGTGCGTACTTTCCGGCGTCCGCTTCCCGCGCCGCGGAAGGCCGGCTTGGCCGAATGGCGGGCGCTGCGCGCTCGTATAGTTATTCGTCCTCTTACGAGGCGGGAAAAGCCCTACGAAGGGTGGGAGAGGTTGGTGCAGCGAACCGACGCCGACGGTCCAGTACGCGATCATGTCGTTCTTGCCTCGGCGGACAGCGAGGCCTTCACGTCGCTGCGCCGGCGCTCGACGTCGCGGCTGGACCGGTACCGGATGGGCCGGGACTTGCGACGCCAGGTTCCGCGCCGCTCGCTGGGCGAATGGGCGGCGCAGCCGGACCGGCCAGATCCGGTGCAGCTGATCATCGAGTCTCATCGCGGCAGGCTTGACTGGCTGATCCCGGTCCGGGTCGGGCGGATGGCCGCCACGCCGTACGGGTTCCTGCGTGGCGCCGCGATCGTGATGGCGGCTGATGTCGCCCGGTTGCCGTCCACAGGAATCACCCCCGTGATCTGCGGGGATGCGCATCTGGGTAACTTCGGCTTCTACGCATCCCCGGAGCAGCATCTGGTCATCGACCTGAACGACTTCGATGAGGCGCATCCCGGGGCGTGGGAGTGGGATCTTCGCCGCCTGGTCGCGAGCATCTGGGTCGCCGGCCGACAGAATGGCGCCAGCGAGCAGGAGTGCGAGGCGGCGGTGCTGCGGTGTGTCGCCGGGTACCGCGCCGAGGTCGCCGACCTGGCCTCGACTGCGCTGCTGGCCCGGTCCTACCAGCACATCGACGTCGATCATCTGCGACAGAGCACGGCCGGCAAGGCGTTGCGGGCCGAGATCAAGCGCGCGGCGGCCCGGGCTCGCCGGAGGACCAGCGACCGGGCGCTGCCCAGGTTCACCAGCGAACGTGACGGGCAGCGCCGGATCGTCGAGGACCCGCCGCTGGTGACCCGGATCAACTACGCCGAGGCTGACCAGCTGGCCCGGGGACTGGATGACTACCTGCGCACGCTAGCGCCGCACTGGCAGCGGGCGCTCGGGGGCTACACGGTGATCGACATCGCGCACAAGGTGGTGGGCGTCGGCAGCGTCGGGCTGCGCGCTTACGTGGTGCTGCTGGAGGGCAGCAGCCCTGATGACGTGCTATTCCTCCAGCTGAAGCAGGCCCGCCGGTCGGTCCTGGCCCAGTATGTCCACGGCGAGTCCGCGTGGCACGCCCACCAGGGCCAGCGGGTGGTCGAATACCAGCAGGCCTTGCAGACGGTCAGCGATCCGCTGCTGGGCTGGGCGACCGTTGACGGGCGTCAGTACTACGTGCGCCAGTTCCGGAACATGAAGGGCAGCGTGATGCTGGATTCCATCGACGCTGCGGCGCTGGCGGACTACGCCGCGATCACCGGGCACCTGCTGGCCAAGGGCCATTCCCGTACCAGCGGCGCATCGATGATCGTGGGTTACGCCGGCTCTTCCGGCCGCCTCGACACCGCCCTGGCGCGGTTCGCCCGGCTGTACGCCGACCAGACCGAGGCCGATCACGCGGCTCTGGTCAAGGCCGCTAACCGAGGCATCGTGCCCATTGAGCACGGTCTGTGAGCCGGCCGGCGCGAGACGGTCGTTGATCGGACGTGGAGGCGCTGTTCCGGCGCGGCGCGTGATGACTGTCGCACGATTGCGCTAGTCGTGGACCCGGCTGGCAACGGCGGCTGGTTTCCCGGCTGAGACAAGCGCGAAGGGATGACCGGGAAGGCCGGACCACGTGCGCCAGTCGAGGCGACGTACCTCGACGTCCACGCATCCGGCGTCCTGGAGGACGAGGGCGTAGCGGTCGGCGCGGTCATCGACGACGCGGATCCGCCCGCCCGGGCGGAGGACCCTGACGGCTTCGCGGAGAGCCCTGGCGCGTTCGTCGCTGCCCCGGATGTTGCTGAAGGTCAGGTTGCTGAGCACCACGTCGAACGACCCCGGCAGAAAGGGAAGATCCCGGGCATCGGCATGTACGAACCCGACCCGTTCGCTGACGCCCGCCACCATCGCGTTCCGCTCGGCGGCGGCCTGGCTGTTGCCCGTCTGGTCACGCAGCCGCCAGATGTCAGCTCCGGTCGCGCGACCTCGCGGGAGCCGACGGGCAGCTGAGATGAGGACGGCACCCCGGCCGCAGCCGATGTCGAGTACATGCTCGTCGCCTCGCAGGTCGAGTTCGTCGAGCAATTCCTTCCAGACCGACAGCTTGCCCGGACCGGTGCTGTAGAAGTAATCCGCAGCCACCGCGAGCACGGCCACGATCCCCATCTTCGCCAGCGAGCTGACCAGGCGCTTGTCGCGCCGCTTCGCCCACCGCTCACCAGCCAGAAGACCGGCTCCGGCCAGGAGGAAGAGGGGAATGCCGCCGTACCCTCCGTCGACGCCGTAGCTGGGACGCTCCCGCCTCACCTCACTGAGTGTGCCAGCTACCGCGGCCATCGGCCGACCCGATGGCTAGCCCGCTTCGCCGGGGAAACGGGAAAATCTGCCGGCAGTTCACCCGATGGCCATCCGGTACCGGCCCGAAGAGCCGGGCCGGTGCCGTGGAAAGTGAAACCACGGTTCGTTCGGAAAAAGATTTACGCCGAACGGGCCGTGGCCTAACGGTGCTGCATTAGTGGCAGCCGCGGGGAGGTCAAGGCGTATTTGGCAGAACTTGCTTCCAGCTAATGGACTCGCACGGTCAGGGTCAGCCCTGATGCTTCAGGGCTGCGCTTCAGGGGCGAACCAGGGCTGATCCGGATCGACGCGGGCCGCCGGCGGCGGCAGCCTTGAGACATCAGCACCACACAACGACACGAACGGAAACCGATCACCATGCTCGCGATCATCGCTCTGGTCCTGCTGGCCATCGTGGCCCTGGCCGTCCTGGGCTTCGCTGTGCACGTCCTGTTTTCACCCTGGCTGCTTCTGGTCGTCATCGGCGTCCTGGCCTGGATCAAGTTCCGCCCGCGAAGCTCCCGCCGGTAGCCTGCTCCGCGACGGCGAGCGGCTGTTAGCTGTGAGGCCCTGCAGGCAGCTGAACCGCTGGTCACACGGCGGCGTGAATTCTCGCGCGCGGGGCATCGGTGCCGATAATCCCTGCTGGTGTCTTGACGCCCGCTTTGGCGGCGCAGAGAATTGCGAGCACGCAATAGGGGTGGGATTGCCGGGGGATGCCACGTCGACAACCCTGATCTTTGAGACCGGCTTTCGCCCACCAGCAACCGGGAGGGAAGATCATGGCCGAGCATCCTAATGTCGCTCGCATCAGGGACGGCTACGCCGCCTTCGCCAAGGGCGATTTCGCCGCTCTCAACGACCTGTTCGACGAGCACATCGTGTGGCACATCGCCGGCCGGAGCCAGCTGACCGGCGAATACCGCGGGCGGGACGCGGTCTACGCGTTCTTCGGCAAGCTCATGGAGGTCACGGAGGGGTCGTACCACGTAGACCTGCAGGCGGTCTTCGCCGACGACGAGCGCGGCGTCGCGCTGGTGGTCGGCGCGGCCAGCCGCGGCGGAACGGGCATCAGGGTCAGCGAAGCGCATATCTTCCGTATGCGCGACGGCAAGGTGGTGGAGTTCTGGGACGCCTCCACCGACCAGTACGCGTTCGACGAGCTGATCGGCTGACGGGCGGCAACATTACCGGGCGGCCAGGTCTCGTCGGCCAGCCCCGCCGAGGTACCGGCCATTAAGGGGCTCGTCCGCGCAACGTACCCTGGCCGCAGCCAGGCGGGTCCCGGCCTGCGCTTTTCTTCATAGATCACGCCTCCGCCAGCCGAGGCTGTCAACCGCGGCTGGCGGCCGGGTGTGCCGGAGCAGAATCGGACTGTCGTTTTCAGCGCTGCTCCCGGGGAGTGATCGTGAATCCTGCAAAAGCGAGGCTGGCTTGCTGATGGAACCGCTCAACGAGCGTGGCCGCGGGTTTCCGCCGCGCGCCGCGGACTGACCGGGCCGGCACCATGGAACCTGCCGCGGCGACGTCCGCACAACCGGTCTCCGCACTCGAGCGCGAGTCGGCGGCATTGCGGGCGCGCCGTCTGGCCGCCGCGCGCCGCCGGGCCACCGCGCTCCTCGTCGGGGTGACAGCGCTGTTCGTGGCGGTGACCGCGGCCGGCGTGCACGGGACCCTCCTCGGCTACGTTCAGGCCGGCGCCGAGGCGGCCATGGTCGGTGGCGTGGCCGACTGGTTCGCCGTGACGGCGCTGTTCCGCCGTCCGCTGGGCCTGCCGATACCGCACACCGCGCTGATCGTCGAGCGCAAGGACCAGTTCGCCGCCACTCTTGGCCAGTTCGTCCAGGAGAACTTCCTCAACGCCGATGTTCTGGCCGAGCGGATCGGCTCGGCTCGCCTGGTTCCCCGCCTGGCCGCCTGGCTGGCCGACCAGGCCAACGCCGCCCGGTTCGCCGGTCACGCCGCAGGTCTAGTGGTCAATGTGGCCGAAGCTCTCCGCGATGAGGATGTTCAGCGCGTGCTTACCGCCGAACTGACCAGGGCGGTGGACGCGGTCGAGGTGGCGCCGCTGGCCGGGCGGGTCCTGCGGGTCATCATCGCGGGAGGCCACCATGCCGAGCTGTTCAACACCATCGTGTCCGGCGCCGACCGCTATCTGGCCGACCATCACGTCGAGCTGCGTGAGCGGTTCGAGGACGAGTCACCCCGCTGGGTGCCTGACGCGGTATACCGGCTGATCTTCGACCGTCTGTACCACCGGCTGCGCGAGCGGCTGGTGGCCATGGCCGCCGATCCTGACGACGAGGCCCGCCGCCAGTTCGAGGAGTGGATCGCCGGGCTCCCCGACCGCCTCGAGACATCCCCGGAGCTGCGCGAGCGCGGAGAGCGCATCAAGCGCGACATTCTGGGCAGCGCCGAGCTGCGGGACTGGTCCTCCTCGCTCTGGCAGAAGGCCAAGGACACGTTGCGAACCCAGGCGGCCGACCCGGACTCCGAGCTGCGCCGGCAACTGGCCGCCGCGCTCGTGGCGGCCGGTCAGCGCCTCGAGTCAGACCGCCGCCTCCAGCAGGGCCTCGAGCGTGTGATCGAGTCAGGAGCCCGGGCGCTCGCCGACCAATTCCACGACGAGCTCGCCGGGCTCGTCACCGGGACCATCGAACGGTGGGACGCCGCGGAAACCTCGAGCCAGCTGGAACTGCTCCTCGGACCCGACCTGCAGTTCATCCGCATCAACGGCACGGTGGTGGGGGCGGGGGTGGGGCTGGCCTTGCACGCCATCGCCCTGGCTCTGGCCTGATGGTGGCCGCTGGCAGGCTCCGGGCTCAGCACCGGCCGGCCCTGGTCCTAGCCTGCGAGCCCGGCGGGCGGGTGGGTGAGGTCGGCGAGGGCGAGGGCCAGGTGCAGTTTCAGGCGGTCTTCGCCTCGGCGCAGGTCCAGTGGCACCAGTTCGGCCGCCCGGGCCAGGCGCCAGTACAGCGTTGTCCGGTGGATGTGCAGCTGCTCGGCGGCCTGCTGGGCGTGGGCCGCGCACTCGAGGTAACACCGCACGGTCTGCCGGTACGTCCTGGCTCGCCGGTCCAGCAGCGCGCTGACGCCGGGGCAGATCCGCTCGGGTGCCGACGGGTCGCGGTAGAGGTGCTCGAAGGTCGCGTACGCGCCGAGGGCCGCCCAGTCGGCAGCCCGCCTGAACCGCGGGACGCGCGCCGCCACGTGGGCTGCGTACTGGGCGTTTCCCAGGCTGGTACGCATGTCGGCCAGCGCCGCGCCGCCGCCGCAGGTACCCACGGCCATCGGCGGCCCGGGCAGCGCCCGGACCGCCCGGCGCAGCTCGGC